>JAAYZM010000232.1 GCA_012514835.1 Actinomycetales bacterium | reverse complement strand
GGCCTACCGGGGAGATGTCGAGGGCCATGCCCGCCAGGCCGCGCTCGCGGTGGGACAGCCCACGGGCGATCTCGCGGAGCGCGACGGCTGCCGGGGAGTCCGGGTCGGACAGCACCACGGGGACGCCGTCGTCGCCGCCCTCGCGCAGGGCCACGTCGAGCGGGATCTGCCCCAAGAGAGGGACCTCGGTACCGGACGCCTTCGACAGGCCCACCGCGACGCGCTCGCCACCGCCCGAGCCGAACAGCTCGAGCCGCGAGCCGTCGGGCTGAGCGAGCCACGACATGTTCTCCACCACGCCCACGAGGCTCTGGCGCGTCTGCAGGGCGACGGCCCCGGAGCGCTCGGCGACCTCGGCGGCCGCGGACTGCGGCGTGGTGATCACCACGAGCTGGGACGTCGGCACGAGCTGTGCGAGAGAGATCGCGATGTCGCCCGTGCCGGGTGGCAGGTCGAGCAGCAGCACGTCGAGGTCGCCCCAGAACACGTCCGCGAGGAACTGCTGGAGCGCCCGGTGCAGCATGGGACCGCGCCACACGACCGCCTGGCCGGGCGGCACGAACATGCCGATCGAGATGACCTTCACGCCGTGCGCCACGGGCGGCATGAGCATGTCCTCGACCCGCGTGGGGCCGCGCTCGACCCCGAGCATCCGGGGGATCGAGAACCCGTACACGTCCGCGTCGACCACGCCGACCCGCAGGCCGTCGTCGGCCATCGCTGCCGCAAGGTTCGCCGTGACGCTCGACTTGCCCACCCCGCCCTTGCCCGAGGCGATCGCGAACACCTTGGTGAGCGAGCCGGGCTGGGCGAAGGGGATCACGGGCTCGGCGTCGGTGCCGCGCAGCATGGTGCGCAGGTCCTTGCGCTGCTCGGCGGACATGACCCCGAGGTCGACGCGCACGCGGTCCACGCCCGCGACCTTGCCGACCGCCTTCTCGACGTCCCGGGTGATCGTGTCCTGCAGCGGGCACCCGGCCGTGGTGAGGTCGACGCCGACGACGGCGGTCACCTGGCCACCGTTCTCGACGAGGTCGATCGAGCGGACCATGTGCAGGTCGGTGATGGGGCGGTGGATCTCCGGGTCCATCACGGCCCGCAGCGCCTGCTTGATGGTCAGGACGAGCGGATCGGTCTCGGACTCAGCACTCATGCCTCCATCGTAGGCTCGCCGTCGTCGGACCCCTTCGCCGCCTTGGACTGCTCAAGGTCCTCGAGGAGGCTACGGAGCTCCGAACGAACGAAGTCGCGCGTCGCGACCTCCTGCAGGGCGATGCGCAGGGCAGCCATCTCGCGCGCGAGGTACTCGGTGTCCGCGAGGTTGCGCTCGGAGCGCTGGCGGTCGTGCTCGGCCTGGACGCGGTCGCGGTCCGTCTGGCGGTTCTGGGCGAGCAGGATGAGCGGCGCGGCGTAAGAAGCCTGGAGAGACAGCATGAGAGTCAGAGCCGTGAAGCCGTAGTCCGAGGAGTCGAAGCGCAGGCCCTCGGGGCCCCACGAGTTCCACACGAGCCACGCCGCGCAGAAGATGGTGAGCCAGATGAGGAACCGGGGCGTGCCCATGAAGCGGGCGATGCCCTCGGAGATCTGACCGAACGAGTCGGGGTTGCGCGACCCGCGGCGCCACCACCCGCGGCCTTGCGCCTTGGGGATGTCGAGGTTCTCAGACAACGCTCACCCCCGACGGCGTCGCGGTGGGCTCGTCGTCCTCGGTCTCGCGCCAGTCCTCGGGCAGGAGGTGGTCGAGGACGTCGTCCACGGAGATCGCCCCGAGCAGGCGGCGCTCGGCGTCCACCACGGGCAGGGCGAGCAGGTTGTACTGCGCCATGAGGCGGGTGACCTGCATGAGCGGGGCGTCGGGTGCGAGCGCGTCGATGTCGTCGTCGAGGATCGTCCCGATCGCCTGGTGCGGCGGCTCGCGGAGCATGCGCTGGAGGTGCACCACACCGAGGAACCGGCCCGTGGGCGTCTCGAGCGGGGGGCGGACCACGAACACCATCGACGCGAGTGCCGGGGCGAGGTCCTTGCGACGCACGTGGGCGAGCGCGATCGCGATCGGGGCCTCCGGGCCCAGGATCACGGGCTCGGTGGTCATGAGGCCGCCGGCCGTGTCCTCCGCGTACGCGAGCAGGCGGCGCACGTCGCGCGCGTCCTCGGGTTCCATGAGGGCGAGCAGCTCGGCCGCCTGGGCGTCCGGGAGCTCGCCGAGCAGGTCGGCGGCGTCGTCGGGCTGCATCGTCTCGAGGATGTCCGCGGCACGGTCCGTGTCGAGGCCCGAGAGGATCGCCACGCGGTCGTCCTCCGGGAGCTCCTCGAGGACGTCGGCGAGCCGCTCGTTGTCGAGCGCGGCTGCGACCTCGGTGCGGCGGTCCTGACCCAGCTCGTGGAGCACGTCGGCGAGGTCGGCCGGCTTGAGGTCGTCGTAGTTCGCGAGCAGCATCGCCGCGCCCTGCGGCTCGGCCGTGCCCGCGAGCGAGACCACGTCATCGACGCTCACCACGAGCGTCTCCCCGCGACGGCGCAGCAGCCCGCCCTTGCCCGCGACGGCGCGGCGCACGAAGAGCTGTGTCACGAGCCAGTCACCGGTGCGCTGCTGCGTGATCGCGACGTCCTCGATCACCACGCGCCCCGAGCCGTCGCGCAGCTCCACGGTCCGCTCGAAGAGGTCGCCGATCGCGAGCGTCTCCGCCGCGCGCTGCTCGAACCGCCGGACGTTGAGCAGCCCCGTGGTGATGACCTGACCAGGGACGATGCCCGAGACGCGCGTGATGGGCAGGAACACGCGGCGGCGCCCCGCGACCTCGACGACGAGTCCCACG
>JAAYZM010000231.1 GCA_012514835.1 Actinomycetales bacterium | reverse complement strand
TCGTCGTCGAGCACGACGAGGACACGATCCGCACCGCGGACTGGGTGGTGGACATCGGTCCGGGCGCGGGGGAGCACGGCGGCAAGATCGTCCACTCCGGGGACCTCGCGGGGCTGCTCGCGTCCGAGGAGTCCATGACCGGGGCCTACCTCTCGGGTCGTCGGGAGATCCCGACGCCCGAGGTGCGTCGGCAGCTCGACCCCGAGCGAGAGATCACCGTGCACGGCGCGCGCGAGCACAACCTCCAGGGCATCGACGTGACGTTCCCGCTCGGCGCCTTCGTCGCGGTGACGGGAGTCTCGGGCTCGGGCAAGTCGACGCTCGTCAACTCGATCCTCTACACGGTCCTCGCGAACGAGCTCAACGGTGCCCGGCGCGTCGCGGGCCGCTACCGCACGGTCACGGGCCTCGAGCACCTCGACAAGGTGGTCCACGTGGACCAGGGGCCCATCGGGCGCACCCCGCGCTCCAACCCTGCGACGTACACGGGTGTGTGGGACCACGTGCGCAAGCTCTTCGCCCAGACCACGGAGGCCAAGGTCCGCGGCTACACGCCGGGCCGCTTCTCCTTCAACGTCAAGGGCGGGCGCTGCGAGGCGTGCTCCGGCGACGGGACGCTGCGCATCGAGATGAACTTCCTCCCGGACGTCTACGTCCCGTGCGAGGTGTGCCACGGCGCGCGCTACAACCGCGAGACGCTCGAGGTGCACTTCAAGGGCAAGACGGTCGCGGACGTGCTCTCCATGCCCATCGAGGAGGCCGCGCACTTCTTCGAGGCGGTCCCGGCCATCTCACGGCACCTCAACACGCTCGTCGACGTGGGCCTCGGCTACGTGCGGCTCGGGCAGCCCGCACCGACGCTCTCGGGCGGTGAGGCGCAGCGCGTCAAGCTCGCCGCGGAGCTCCAGCGGCGCTCGACGGGTCGCACCATCTACGTGCTCGACGAGCCCACCACGGGCCTGCACTTCGAAGACATCCGCAAGCTGCTCGGCGTGCTGCAGTCGCTCGTCGAGAAGGGCAACACCGTGATCGTCATCGAGCACAACCTCGACGTCATCAAGAGCGCCGACTGGGTCATCGACATGGGCCCCGAGGGCGGCAGCGGGGGAGGGACCGTCGTGGCCGAGGGCACCCCGGAGGACGTCGCGCGCGTCCCCGAGAGCCACACCGGGCAGTTCCTGGCCGAGATCCTCAAGGTCTCCGAGGACGTCGCGGCGAGCGCCTGAGCCACGCTCGGCTCAGGCGAGCGCCCCGATCTCGAGCGGCACGGTCTCGAGGGGCACCGGGTCGATGCGCACGGGGAAGTTCACCGAGCGCGAGATGAAGCAGTGCTGGTGGGCCTTGGCGTGCACCGAAGCCACGAGCTCGTCGGTGACCGGGTCCCCGGCGCGCGTCGTCGGCGAACCGAGCGCGAGGCGAGGCCGCAGCACCACGTCGGTGAACTGGCCCGCGCCCTGTGCCTCGACCCGCATGGTCCCGCCCGCCTGGTCCACGTAGCCCGTGACGGTGATGCCCTCGGACGAGGCGAGGTGCAGGAACCACAGCATGTGGCACTGCGAGAGCGCCACGACGAGCAGCTCCTCGGGGGTGTAGCGGTCCGGGTCGCCGCGGAACGCCGGGTCGGAGGTGCCCGGGAGCACGGGCTTGCCGGGCAGCGCGACCTCGTGGTTGCGGCTGTAGGACGTGTAGCTCGAGGTGCCGGACTCGCCGGCCCCGGTCCAGGTGATCGTCGCCGAGTACGTGTGCAGGGGGCCCATGGCCCGACGCTACCCGGTCCGTCCGGTGTCCGTGGGGTTCATTAGGCTGGCTCCATGGCAGACCCCGCGACGTACCGCCCGAGGCCGGGCGACATCCCCACGTCTCCCGGCGTCTACCGGTTCAGCG
>JAAYZM010000230.1 GCA_012514835.1 Actinomycetales bacterium | reverse complement strand
GCGGCAGACGGTCCGGGCAGCGCGGCGGAGCGAGCCGGTGGGGCGGTGATCGAGCCGGGACGCCCCGGGGCGAGGACGGGGCGCGCGTGCTCCTCGCGCGCCGCGCGAGCGAGCGCCCGGCGTCGTACGAGGCGCGAGACGCGCGGCGACGGGGTGCCGTGCTCGGCGGGGCCGGGGCCGCGCACGGGCAGCTCGGCCCCGTGCGACGAGGTCCCGACCCCCGCGACGTTCCCCGGCGGGCCTCCCGCGGGGGGTCTCGACGGTGGGCTCGATCGGCGCGAGCGCGTGTCGGCAGGTGTCGTCATGCGGCCCACGGACCCGACCTCGGGCGGCAGATGCATCGGCACGGTGCGCGGAGCCAGTCGGCTCGACGCGGCGCCCGGGGCGTTCTCGGTCGGCACGCGGCGCACGACCCTGCGCAGCCCGCGCCCGGGGAGCTCGCCGTCGTCCGCGACTGGCGGGACCCACCAGCGGGGCGGGAGGGTGTCGACGGGAGCTGGCGGGACCGAGATCGTCGTCGTCGGCCCCGTCGCGGCGCGCAGCGGCGTCGTGAGCCGACGGCGCACGAGAGCGGGGCGGCCCCAGCCGCGCGCGAAGCGCACCGACGACGCCGCGACGCGCCCGAGGCCGCGTCGGCCCGCGACACCCCCGAGGTGGCGCGCGACGATCGCCCGCCCGAGCTGGTTGCGCTCGTCGGGGCTCGTGTGCTCGTCGGTCGTCATAGCGTCGTGGACCGGAAGCCGTTGTGGGCGACCTCGAGGGTCTCGGTGAGCGGGTCCTCGGAGTCCGAGGACAGGCTCGGGCCGCTCCAGGAGACCGCGAACACCCCCTGCACCTCCCACGAGCGCAGCCGCTCGCCCCGGTGGTTGACGACCGTGACCGCACCGGTCGCCCGGGTCAGGGTGTTCTCCGCGCCCGCGAAGCCCTCGCCCGAGGATTTCTGGACCCACGCGAACAGCGCGTCGGACTCGACGAGCCCGCGCGTCAGGACGATGTTCGGCCAGCGCATCACGCCGGGCAGCTGGTGGACGTAGGCGTTCTGCCCGCCTTCGACGTACTCCTCGACCGTGACGTCGAGGCGCAGCCCCGTGACCTCCTTGAAGCGGCCGATCGGCACGCCGTCGACCTCGAACAGGAACAGTCCCGCGCTCGACAGCTCGCCACCGAGCGGCTGGACGTCGTCAGGAACCGACATTGTCACGCACCGCCTCCCAGGCTCGTTCGTTCATCGTCGCGACCGCGCGCACCATGCGGACGCGGTCGAGGTGCTCGAGGTCGAGCAGGTCACCGATCGGCCAGTGCAGGTGGTACGCGAGGTACGCGATCTCCTGCCACAAGGCGTCGACGGGGTAGCGCAGCACGGTTCGTCACCGCGTCTCTGCGGGAAGCTCCTCGATCGCCGACCTGCCCGGACGCGGGGCGGACGGCGCGCTCGGCGCCTGCCCGGGGGCGTCGTCGTGCGCGGCGTCGCCGGCGGGAGAGGTCGCCGACGGGGCTGTCTGCGTGGCGGGGGCGAGCTCGGCGTGCTCGGCGACGAACGCGTCGAACTCCTCCTGCGTGCCGAAGTTGATCACGCCGTAGAAGTCCTGCAGGTAGGCGAGGTCGGCGGCGAAGAGGTTCTCGATCTCGTGCGGCGTGACGAGCTCGACCGAGCCGAGCTTCTCGACCACCCGCGCGAGCACGACGATCGTCAGGCGGGGGTCGTCCGGGCCCTGGATCGTCGGGTCGCGCAGCGGCTCGAGCTCGTCGCGCGCGGTCGCGAGCCGCATGACGCCGTGCCGGTGCACCGCTCCCTCGCGGTCGACGTAACCGCGAGGGAGGGTGAACTCGTACCGGGTGCGCAGGCTCACTTGACCCGCTCGAGGCGCTCGATGACCAGCGTGACGGTCTCCTTGATCGCGTCCTGACCGTCGACCGAGAGCTGGTCGGTCGAGATCTTCGACGGCCAGCCGTTGAAGAAGTTGAACCGCGCGACCTCCTGCGAGCTCGCGTCGAACAGCACGACCGAGCCGTTCTTGCGGTTGCCCGCGCGGTCGCCCGCGAGGCCGCCCGAACGGATCGACTTGAACCACTTCCACAGCTCGTCGTTGTCGACGTCGGCCGGGGCGACACGGGTGAGCGAGAGGTCGGGGACCTCGACCGTCTGGCCGAGGAATTTGACCTGCTGCTTCGACCCGTTCTCCCCGATCTGGGTGACCTTGCCGACGCCGACCTCGACGTCGAGGCCCGAGACGGACATGAGGGCGGAGACGACCTTGCCGTCGATCTCGAGGAAGAAGTTCTGCGAGATGATCGGGTCGGCGGTGAACAGACCGGACATGAGGGGCTCCTAGCGTTTCAGGTGAGTGGGGGACGAGAGCCGCTCAGGAAGCGCTCTGCTTGTTCTGGCTGATGCGGAAGATGACGAACTCCGCGGGCTTCACGGGCGCGAGACCGACCTCGACGATGAGCTTGCCCTGGTCGATCGTCTCGGGCGTGTTCGTCGTCTCGTCGCAGCGCACGAAGTACGCCTGCTCGGCCGTCGAGCCGAACAGCGCGCCGGACTGCCACAGGCCGTGCAGGTAGCCGCCGAGGGTGCGCTTGACGCCCTCCCACAGCGAGACGTCGTTCGGCTCGAACACGGCCCACTGGGTGCCCTCGAGGATCGTCGACTCGACCATGTTGAACAGCCGGCGCACGTTGAGGTACTGCCAGTCGGTGTCCGAGGAGAGCGTCCGTGCGCCCCACACCCGGATGCCGCGCGTGCCGAACGGGCGGATCGCGTTGATGCCGATCGGGTTGATGAGACCCTGCTCGTTCTGCGTGACCGAGCGCTCGACGTCGAGCACGCCGCGCAGGGTGTCGTTGGCCGGGGCCTTCCACACGCCGCGCGTCTCGTCCGTGCGCGCCCACAAGCCCGCGACGTGCCCCGAGGGCGGGATGACGATCTCGGCGTTGCCGTTCGAGCCGGTCGGGTTCTCGACCTTGATCCACGGGTAGTACATCGCGGCGAAGGCCGAGTCGTACTGCGCGACGTCGCTGCGCCACTCGCGGACCTGCTGGGGGGTCATCCCGGGAGGGGCGTCGAGCAGCGCGATGCGGTTCGCGTGCTGCTCGCAGTGCGCGATGAGGGAGGTCTGCACGGCCTTCCACAGACCGAGGTCGAGCGAGCCGTCCTCCTTCGTCGCGGCCGTGACGAGGTCGGGGACCGCGACGATCGTGACGTCCTCGGCGATCGCGAGGCCGTTGATGCCCGAGCGCGAGGCCTCCGAGCCGGCGAACTTGCGGCCGTTGACGGGCACGGGCACCGGGGCGGCCTTCTCGAGCTCGTACGTGCCGGGCCGCAGCAGGTCGAGCTGGGCCGAGAGGTCGACGTCCTCGGCGAGGTCGACCTCGATCTTGACGCGGGTCGACGTCGCGTTGACGACGCTCGCGACCGAACGGTCGCCGTCGAGCGTCAGGCCCTCGTACGTCTCGACGGCCTCGCCGTCCTCGATGATCGTGATCGTGAAGGGGGCGGCGCCCTCGGCGTCGTCGGCGACGTCGTCCGGGGTCACCTGGATCGCGATGTCGGCGTCCGGCTCGACCGACTCGACGCGCACCGGCAGACCGAGCGCGCGGTCCGCCGCGGGGAGCGCCGCGCGGGCGGGCTCGCCCGCCGGCTCGGCGTTCGGCACGCGCACGATGTACGCCTGCGTCCCGCCGTTGAGGAAGTAGCCGTGCACCGCGAGCGGGAGCATGGCGCCCTCGACGAAGCCGCCGTAGAGGGACTCGAACTGGGTCCAGCTCGTCACGAGCCGCGGGGCGAGGCCCTGCGGGTCGTTCGGGTCGTCGGTCGGGGCGGAGGCGGTGAAGCCGACGAACGCGGTCACCGCGGTGGGCGCTGAGGTCAGCACCTTCTGGGACGACGGGATCTCTTCGACGTAGACGCCGGGGGCTGTGTAGGTCGGCACGGGTTCCTCTTCTCGGTGGCCGCCGGGTGGACCGGGCGGACCTCGGGACGGCGGACGACGGTGTCGTTGACAACGTAGGGACGGTCACCTCGAGCGGTCATCGGTAATCGGTACCCAGGTTTCCGGCGCGGAACCGGACATCCCGCTCATCTCGCCAGCGGTGCACAGCCTTTGCGCTCGCGCACCCCGCGACCGGGACGTTCGTCTCTTGCCGGACTGTGAGACAGGTGTCCGTATCCCTCAACCACGGACCCGTCCAGGCCGATGTCCCAGGGGTAACGACGCGGAACCTGCCCCGGTCCCGAGCACCTTCCCTGAGCGGCGCGCCGCGGGACCCGAGGCGCTCGCCCACCACGAAGGACCCGCATGACAGTCGGATCTGAGCCCGCAGCACCGCACGACACCACCGCACCGGCGCGGTCGTCCCGCCGCGCCCGTGCCGCGAGGGGGCCGGTCGTGTCCGAGGTCTCGACCCCGCTCCAGCGCCAGGGTCGTCCGGCGACGACCCACGCGACCCGGCCCGAGCTCGTCGCCCGGCTCGGCGAGCTCGTGCGCACGGGGCACGGGGCGCTCGTGGTCGGTGACGCGGGGGTCGGCAAGACCCATCTCGTGAACCTCGTGGTGGGAGAGCTCGTCGCCGAGGGTGCGTTCGTCCTGACCCTGACCGCGACCGCGGCCCGCCGCGCGATGCCCTTCGGTGCGCTCGAGCCGCTCCTCGGGGACGAAGCGCTGCTCGGGGTGGGGTCCTCGCGCGTCGCGCGGGCCGTCGTCGAGACGCTGCGCGACCGTGCCGCCCTGGACGAGGGGGTCGCGGGGGACGGCGAGCCGCTCCTCGTGCTGCGCGTCGAGAACGCGCACCTGCTCGACGCCGCCTCGAGCCAGGTCGTCGACTGGCTCGCGCGGCACGAACCGGTCGTCGTGCTCGTCTCGGCGCGTCCCTCGGCCGCCTCGTGGTCGCCGTGGATCGAGACGTGGCGCGACGGCGTCCTCGAGCGCGTCGACGTCGAGCCGCTCGACTTCCCGCAGACCGAGAGCTTCCTCGTCGCCGAGCTCGGCGGGCCCGTGACGGCCGAGGCCGTGCACCGCCTGTGGCGTCTCACGAACGGCAACGTGTTCTACCTCGCCGAGCTCGTGCGCGACCTGCGTCACGCGGGCGACCTCTCGCGCGCGGACGGTGTCTGGGTGTGGGAGGGCGAGGCGAGCACGAGCCGACGCCTCCTCGACGTCGTCGCCCACGACGTCGCGAACGTCGGTGACGACGTGCGCCGCCTCCTCGAGGAGATCGCGCTCGGTGGCCCCCAGCCGCTCCACAAGGTGCTCGACCGCCACCCCCGCTCGGCGGTCCAGGAGCTCCTCGCGCTCGGCCTCGTGTGCTCGACCGAGGAACCCGTCGAGGGTGGCGCGAACGAGATCGTGCTGCGCATCACGCACCCCCTGTACGGCGACGCGGTCGCCTCGCTCACCTCGGCGAGCCGACAGCGTGAGGTGCTCGAGGGCGCCGTCGTCGGGTACGTCGCCCGCGTCGGGAGCCCCGACGACCTCTTGCGGTGGGTCAACCGGGCCGTGACGCACGGCGTCGAGGTGCCCGACCGGATCTTGCGCGACGGGTACGACGCGTCGATGGAGAGCCTCAACCGGCAGACGGCGGTCGCCTTCGCGAGCGAGATGATCCGCGTGCACGCGAGCCGCGGGGGGTTCGCCGACACGGCCGAGGGACGGGTGCGTGCCGACCTGGTCCGCGTCGAGCTGCTGCTGTGCCGGGCCGAGGCGTGGCGCCACTTCGGTTCGCGCGAGCTTGCGCAGCACGACTTCCGCGAGGCGCGCGAGATCCTCGCGACCCTTCCCCACGACGCCGACGACGTCATCGCGCTCACGGTGCGCACCGACGTCCTCGAGGCGCAGAACGCCCACTACCGCGGCGACGACCTCGACTCCGCGCTCGAGGTGCTCGACGCGGGGCTCGCGCGGGTCACCGCGATCGACTCCGAGGCGGCGCGCGTCGCGACGACCCGCCTCGTGCGCGCCCGGCTGTCGCACCTCGGGTGGGCGGGGCGCGTGCCCGAGGCGCTCGACGGCCTGCTCGCCGAGATCGCTGACCCCGAGGAGGAGGAGGCCGTCGTGCCGCTCGTAGGCGGTGCGATCGTCGCGCTCGCGATGATCGGGCGCTTCAACGAGTGCGACGAGCTGTTCCGCCGCTACATGCCCGCCGCGGTGCGTGGGGTCAAGACGTACCGGTGGGGGCCGAGCGACCTGATCTTCACGCAGTACGCCGCGCGCATGTGGCGCGGTGCGAGCGGCGGTGGGGAGATGCAGGCGATGTTCGAGGACGCTGTCCCCGGAGCGGTCGACTGGACGGGTCTGCACATGCACCGCGGCTTCGACGCGATCGCCCAGGGCGCGTGGTCGACCGCACGCAGCGAGCTCAAGTCCGCGAACGTGCGGGTGCGTCGTGTCGACCTCGGGAGCCTGACCCGGCTCACGCTCGCGGCCGAGGCGCTCGCCGCAGCGGCGGTCGGTGACGCCGTCGGCGCGAGGGCGCTCGTGGCGCAGTGCCGCGAGACTCCGGTGCGCGGGGGCGGGTGCGTCGAGGCCCAGGTCGAGCTCGTGCTCGTCGAGACGATGATGTGGCTGCGCGAGCCGATGGCGCTCACCGTGGCGCTCGAGCTTGCCGCGCGTGCCCGGTCTCAAGGGCTCTGGCGCGTCGAGCTCGAGGCGCTGCACCGCGCCGTCGTCGTCGACCGTGGTGCTCGCTCGGCCGAGCACGATGCCGTCCTGCGCCGCGTCGAGACTCTTGCGGAGCGCGTCGAGGGAACGCGCGCGGGCTTCTTGCGCGACCACGTGCGCGCGCTCGTCGCGGAGGACGCGGACCTCGCCCGGATCGCCGAGCGTGAGCTCAACCGGGCGGGCCTGTGGCTCCCGCCCGCGGCGCCGATCGCGAGCCTCACGGCGCGCGAGCAGGAGATTGCGCTGCTCGCCGCAGGTGGCATGACGAGCCGGGCGATCGCGCAGCGGCTGACCCTCTCGGTGCGCACGATCGACTCGCACCTTGCGCGCGTGTTCGCGAAGCTCGGGGTGCACTCGCGCGAGGACCTCGCCGGCGTCCTGCGCTGACCGGGCGCGGGACCTGTGCCCGACGCCGGGCCCCTTGCGCTGCAAACGAGAGCATCCTTGCGGACACAGCCCGAACCGGACGAACCGGAGAAGTCACCGGATCGATTCGAGGGGGCTTGCATCCGGGCCGGATCGGGGGCAGACTAGTCGCCGACGGTGCGCATCGCCTGCCCCCTGCGCGGTGCGCACTGTCTTTATTTTTGCCCGCGTGCGAGCAGCTCGC
>JAAYZM010000030.1 GCA_012514835.1 Actinomycetales bacterium | reverse complement strand
GACGGAGAGGTATTCACCCCTCCGAACTTCTTTTCAGGTGTGACGATTCTGGGGGATCGAGCGTACTGGGTGGACTACCTGGTCGAGTCAGACGACTTCGCGGTCTACTCTCGCCCGCTTGACGCATCTCAGGAGGTTCAAGTAGTCCATCCGCACGCTTCGGTGTTGCAACGAGACTTGTGCGCGGAGGAACTAGGGCGCCGCGAGCTGACGTTCTACGGCGTCGACGATGCGGGTGAGGGCTGGATCTACCGGATCGATGAGCAGGGCGAGATCGCGCAGGCCTCAGAGCTCGACCACGCTGTCTCTGCACGTTACGACACCGGCTCGCAATGCGGTTCGGACTATGCGGGGCGTGTAGCGCTGGGCGAAGACAGCAACGAGCAGGACGTGCTCGAACTGATCGAAGGTGACAACGTCACTCGCTTTCAGTCTGCGGACGAAGGCGACATCGGTGACATCACATTGTCGACGCAGTGGTTGACCTTCGAGCTGTTCAATGGCACAGACGTGGTGGATGGCATGCAGTTCGTCTATCACCGTGCGAGCGGAAAACTCTATCGGCTCCCGATGTTCTATGGCTCGCCCGCCCAGTCGATCCGGCAGCGCGCGGGATACATCGCCTTCGGCACTGACCCCACTCCCTACGATCAGGACTTCACCGGGCGGATGATCCTCCTTGGCAAGCTCCATCCGCCCACGTAGGGCCCTCACCTAGGCTGAGCGCGTGAAGCCCGCGCCGTCCGTCTACGCCGCGCGTGCCGTGGTGCAGGCGCTCGCCGCCGCGGGGGTCCGCGAGGTGGTGCTCTCGCCAGGGTCGCGCAGCGCGCCGCTTGCCTACGCGCTCGCCGACGCCGCCCGCGAGGACCGGCCCGCGGGCGCGCCCGCCGTCGTCGTCCACGTCCGTCTCGACGAGCGCGACGCCGCATTCCTCGCCCTCGGCATCGCGAAGGCTGCGGCGGCTGCCGGGCAGCCGCGGCCCGTGGCCGTCGTGACCACGTCGGGGACCGCCGTCGGGAACCTCGTGCCCGCCGTGCTCGAGGCGCACCACTCCGGGACGCCGCTGCTCCTGCTCACTGCCGACCGGCCCCCGTCGTTGCGTGGGACCGGGGCCAACCAGACCACCGGGCAGCCCGGGCTCCTCGAGCCCGCCGTGCGGCTCACGCTCGACCTCGTGGTGGGGCACGACGAGCTCGAGGACATGGCCGCCGGGATGCGCGAGGCCGTGACCCTCGCCGCTCGCACGGCGCTGAGCGATCTCGACCCCGGCCCGGTGCATGTGAACCTCGCCTTCGACGACCCCCTCGTGCCCGGTGACGAGCCGTGGCCCGCGGATCCCAGCGCTGCCGAGGACGCACCTGCCTCCGGCCCGATCCACTTCGGGTTCGTCGGTGGGGCCCGGGTTCCCGGCCCTCCGGAGGCGGAGTCGGGTCAGGTGAGCGCGGAGCCGGGGGGCGCACCCGAGTTGCCGGACGGCCCGCCCACCGTGGTCGTCGCGGGCGACGGCGCGGGGGCGCGGGCCCGCGAGCTCGCCGAGGCGCGTGGGTGGCCGCTCCTCGCCGAGCCCACGTCCGGCGCGCGCGGCGGGCCTCACGTCGTCTCTGCGTACCGGCTGCTTCTCGACGCGTGGCCGGGTGCGCTTGAGGTGCGGCGCGTCGTCGTGATCGGGCGGCCCACGCTGTCCCGCCCCGTCGCGCGGCTCCTCGCTCGCGATGACGTCGAAGTCATCCGCGTCCAGCGCCCGTCCGCTGCGTGGCCGGACGCGGGGCGGTCCGCCGACGTGCTCCTGGCCGAGCTCCCCGACGCGTGGCTCCGCGCGAGCTCCCACGGGTCCGAGTGGCTCGACCGGTGGGTCTCGGCGGGCGAGACGGCGCTGCGGATCGTGCGCGAGGAGTGCGCCGTGGCCGACGGCGAGGGCCGGGCGGTCCCGCGGATGACGGGGGTCGCGCTCGCGGACCTCGTCGCGCGCGCGAGCGCTCCCGGTGACGTCCTCGTGGTGGGCTCCTCGAACCCCGTGCGAGACCTCGACCTCGTGGCGCAGTGGTCTTCTGCGCCGCTCGTCATCGCGAACCGCGGCCTGTCCGGGATCGACGGCATGACGGCCTCCGCGGCGGGCGTCGCGCTCACGCTGCCGGACCGGGTGGTGCGCGCCGTCGTCGGCGACCTCACCTTCTTGCACGACGTCGGCGGCCTGCTCACGGGCACCCTCG
>JAAYZM010000229.1 GCA_012514835.1 Actinomycetales bacterium | reverse complement strand
TGAACTCGCGGTGGAAGGTCGACGAGGCCCTCGACGCCGCGTACCGCTACTTCTCCGTCACCGGCCGCCGCGTCTCGATCGAGTACGCGCTCATCCGGGACATGAACGACCACGGCTGGCGCGCCTCGCTCCTCGCCGAGAAGCTCGTCGCGCGCGGCAAGGGCTGGGTGCACGTCAACCCGATCCCGCTCAACCCGACCCCCGGGTCGAAGTGGACCGCGAGCGACCCTGCCGTCGAGGCGGAGTTCGTGGCGCGCCTGCGGGCGGCGGGGATCCCCACCACGGTGCGCGACACGCGTGGCAGCGACATCGACGGCGCGTGCGGCCAGCTCGCGGCGCAGGAGGCACAATGAGCAGCATGTTCACGACCGTCTCGCGCTTCCGCACCGGCTACTCCGCCCAGGAGGTCGACGCGTTCTTCGCCGAGGCGCGGGCCGTGTACGAGGGCGAGGGCCCCATGTCCCTCACGGCGAAGGACGTGCGCGAGGTGGCGTTCTCGCTCGCGCAGGGCGGCTACTCGTGGGACTCGGTGGACTCCGCGCTCGACCGCCTCGAGGCGGCGTTCGTGGCTCGCGAGCGGGCCGAGTTCGTCGCGCGCCAGGGCCAGGACGCGTGGATGAACCACATGGCAGAGCTCGCCCGTTCCCTCTACCCGCGGCTCACGCGGGGCGACGGCAAGCGCTTCGCGAGCGCCGAGGCCTTCCGGTCCGGGTACGACAAGGATGAGGTCGACGCGCTGTGCCGCCGCCTCATCGCGTACTTCGACAAGGGCCAGCCCATCGGCTCGAAGGAGATCCGCTCGGCGGCCTTCAAGAAGCGCCGCGGATCGGCCGCCTACGCCGAGGCACCCGTCGACGCGTTCCTCAGCCGCGCGACCGAGGTGCTCCTCGGCGTCGAGTAGGCGTCCTCACACGGGGAAGAACCCGAGCACGCCGGGGTTGTGGGCGTGCACGATCGCGAGGAACACGATCGCGTCGAACAGCAGGTGGACGATCACCACGTAGGCGAGCGAGCCGGTGCGCGTGAAGATCCACCCCTGCAGCAGTGCGAAGGGTGCCGTGATGAGCGGACCCCACTCGCGGTAGCCGAGCTCCCACAGGAACGACGTGAAGATCACGGCCTGCAGGAGGTTCGCGAGCCACACGGGGAAGTGGCGGCGCAGCAGCGCGAAGCACGTGCAGATGAAGAACAGCTCGTCCCACGTGCCCACGAAGTTCACGCCCACGAAGAAGCGCCCGAGCTCGCTCGCCGTCGTGATGTGCGGCCAGTTCTGGTACGCGCCCGAGGTGATGAAGTAGAACGGCAGCACGAGCCAGCCGAGCAGCGGCACTGCCACGAGATAGATCTTCTCCGCACGCGGCCACGCCCGCCCCGTGCGCCACGGGAACGTGTACGCCTTGCGCTTGAACACCCAGCGGTCCACCGCGAGGGGCACCACGAGCGCGAGCGTGAGCGCGGTGCCGATCGCGAAGAAGCGTCCCCACTCGACGTCGGCCTCGACGGACGTGGTGGACACGATCGCCAGACCCAGGCCGATCAGGGTGAGGTCGCGCCCGAGCTCGCGGTCGCGCCACCATGCGGCGAGGACGCTCACGAGCAGCAGGGCGTGGCCCCAACCGGCGAGCTGGAGCCCGAAGAGCAGGAACGCCGACGCCGCGAGACCTGCCGCGGGCACGACGGCGGGCAGCGTGGCGGGTCGCACCGGTGCGGGGGAGCTCAAGGGACGTTCAGCGGGTGGGCGTGTCGTCGTCCGTCGTGCTGTCGGCGTCGTCCACGGGGGTCGGCAGGTCCTCGTCCACGGGGCTCGACGGGCCTTCGTCCACGGGAGCGACCTCCGGGTCAGCGGGCGTGTCGAGGGGCGCGGAGGGCGCCGTCGTCGGCGAACCTGCGTCTGCCGTGCCGCGCTGCTCCTCACGGACGATCGCACGCACGCGGCGGTCCTCCTCGGTCTGCTCGTCCACGAGGATCTGCTGGATCTGGATGAGGCGGCGCTCGATGTGGGCCACGTCGTGCAGCTCGACGTCGCTCTCCGTGCCCGCGGTCTGCACCACGAGGGTGCCGCAGCCGAAGATCCGGTCGATGAGGCGGCGCTCGTAGTTCACGGCGTTGACGCGGTCGATCGGGATGTCGCGCCCCGTGCGCGTGATGACGCCCTCGCGCGAGATGAGGCGCTTCGTGGTGAGCGTGTCCGTCGTGGTGAGCCACTTGAGGAGCGGCCAGAGCGTGAAGACGGCCACGAGGGCGACCGCGACCGCCACGAGGATCCAGCGCCACACGGCCTGGGTCTCGGGGTCCGGCACCCACCACACGAGCGCGAGCCACAGCAGCGCCCCGACCGCGAGGAGGGCGAGCGCCGGGGTGATGAGCCCCTTCCAGTGCGCCCGGACGTGGAACACGACGCGCTCGCCCGGGGCGAGGTACTTGGGGGCTGCCATGCGGACATCATGGCACCCGGGGTGCGGGCGTGTCTGCGCTCGCGGGGCACAATGACCGGGTGACTCAGCGCAGCGTGATCCTCCTCGGCTCGACCGGCTCGATCGGCACCCAGGCGCTCGACGTCGTGGACCGCCACCCCGACCGCTTCCGCGTGACGGGCCTCGCGGCGGGCGGGGGAGCCCCAGCCACGCTCGCGGCCCAGGTGCTCGCGACGGGTGCCGAGCGGGTCGCGGTCGCGGACCCTGGCGCCGTGGGCGGGCTGCGTGACGCGCTCGGGACGCGCGCGGGAGCCATCGAGATCCTGGCTGGCCCGGACGCCGCGACCGAGCTGGCCGGAGCGGGGGCCGACGTGGTGCTCAACGGCATCACGGGCGCCGTCGGCCTCGGCCCTACGCTCGCCGCGCTCGAGGCGGGATCGACGCTCGCCCTCGCGAACAAGGAGTCCCTCGTGGCGGGCGGCCCCCTCGTGAAGGCCGCGCGGCGGCGACCCGACCAGATCGTGCCGGTGGACTCCGAGCACTCGGCGATCGCCCAGTCGCTGCGCTCGGGGACCCACGAGGAGGTCGAGCGGATCATCCTGACGGCCTCGGGCGGGCCGTTCCGGGGTCGCTCGCGGGCGGAGCTCGCGGACGTGACGCTCGAGCAGGCGCTCGCCCACCCGACGTGGGCCATGGGGCCGGTCAGCACGATCAACTCCGCGACCCTCATGAACAAGGGGCTCGAGCTCATCGAGGCGTCGCTGCTGTTCGACGTGCCGGGGGACCGCGTCACCGTGGTGGTCCACCCGCAGTCGGTGATCCACTCGATGGTCGAGTTCCGGGACGGCTCGACCATCGCGCAGGCGTCCCCGCCGGACATGCGCCTGCCCATCGCGCTGGGCCTGTCGTGGCCCGAGCGGCTCGGCGACGTCGCGTCCCCGTGCGACTGGACCCAGGCCGCGACGTGGACCTTCGAGCCCGTCGACGACGCCGCGTTCCCCGCCCTGCGGCTCGCGCGGGAGTCGCTCGCGGCCTCCGCGACGCACCCGGCCGTGTACAACGCCGCGAACGAGGAGGCCGTCGAGGCGTTCCGCGCGGGCCGGTGCGGCTTCCTCGACATCGTCGACACGGTCGAGGCCGTCCTTGCCGAGCACGACGGCGTCCCGGCAGCCGACCTCACGCTCGAGGTGCTCGACGAGACCCAGGCCTGGGCCCGCCGCCGGGCCCAGGAGCTCCTCTAGCCTGCTCGGCCCTCGAGCGCGTCGAGGAGCGCGCGCGTGAACGCGGCGGCGAGCTTCGCGTCCCCGGTCGCGTTGGGGTGCGCGCCGTCGTACGTGTCCGCCTCGGCGTCGAAGCCCTCGTGCACGGCCACGAGCGTCACGGGGGACTCCGGCGTCGAGGCCTCCCTGGCCCACGCGGGGAGCGCGGCGTTCACGGCGTCGATCTCGGGCTGGCAGTCCGAGCACGCGGACGCGGACAGGGGAAGGACGGTGCCGACGACGACGGCGGCCCGCGGCGCATCGGCACGGATGGCGTCGAGCAGCACCGGGAACTGGGGGAGGACCCGCTCTGCTGGCTGGTGGCCCCAGAGGTCGTTGGTGCCGATCAGGAGGACCACCACGTCCGGGGTGGTCTCGCGTATGAGTCCGTCACGGGCGATGCGCACGAACGTGGCCGCCGTCGTCGCCCCGCCGATCCCCGCGTGGTCCGGGTCCCACAGCTCGCCGGCCGCGTTCCGCACGCCGCCGCACTCGTCGACGTCGCGGATGCCCACCATGTCCACGTCGTGCCCCGCGTCCGTGACCGATGTCCACACGCTCGCGCGCCAGCACCCGGGACTGCCCGTGATCGAGTCGCCCACGAACAGCACGCGCGTCGGCTTGCCCGAGCTCGCCGCGGCTCCGTCGTCGTCGGCGATCGCGACCCACCACCACGCGAGCCCGAAGGCGAGCACCCCCACGGCTGCCACGACGCCCCACGGCCACCATCGCTTCACGGCAGCACCCTAGCGACCCGCGCTTCGCCCAGTTCGGTGCTTCTGCGCCAGTTCGTACTTCCGGATGTCCGAACTCGCGCAGACGCACCGAACTCGCGAGAAGGGGTGGGGTGGGAAGGGGGGGGGCGGTGGGGCGGTCAGTGGCCGGTGAGGGAGGACAGGGCGTGGGCGAGCACGGAGGGGCGGCGGGTGAGGCGTTCCTCGGCGTCGGCGGCCACGGCGAGACGCAGGCCCGTGTTGATGCCGAGCCAGCGCCACGGCTCGGGCTCCCAGCGTGGGGAGCGGTGACCCACCCACGGCAGGCGCGCCACGGCGGAGTCGGTTCCGGTGATGAGGTCCGCGAGGGTGCGGCCCGCGAGGTTGGTGGTCGAGAGCCCGTCACCGACGTAGCCGCCCGCCCACGCCGTCCCGGTGGCCGGATCGAGGCCTACCGAGGCGTGCCAGTCGCGCGCAATGCCGAGCGGACCGCCCCACGCGTGCGTGACCTGTGCGTCGCGCGCGGCGGGGAAGAAGTCGACGAGCGTGCGGCGCAGGGCCGAGAACACTCGCGGGACGTGATCGAACCCGGGCTCGATCGCGGAGCCCCAGTGGTACGGCGCACCGCGCCCGCCGAACGCGAGCCGGTCGTCCGCCGTGCGCTGCCCGTAGACGATGAGGTGCCGGTGGTCGGTGAACGTCTCGTAGCGGGCGAGGCCGACCTCGTCCCAGAACGCCGCGGGCAGGGGCTCGGTCGCGATCATGAGCGAGTACACGGGGGCGACGGCGCGGCGGCTGCCCGCGAGGTGCGCGGTCCACGCCTCGGTGGCCCGGACCACGTGGCGGGCCCGGACGGTGAACCGCCGCGAGGGGACCGAGCCGGAGTCCGTCGTCGTCGGCCCTGAGTCAGCGACGTCGTGCTGGACCTCGACCGTGACGCGGTGCGGCGCGACCTCGACGGCGCGCGACCATTCGGCGATCCGCACCCCGCGCGCCTCGACCACGCGGGCGAGGCCCCGCACGAGGTGGGCGGGTTGCAGGCGCGCGCAGTCGGGCGTGTACGTCGCGCCGAGGGCGCCGCGCGCGCGGACCACCTCGGCCGTCCCGCGGGCGTCGAGCAACGTCACCTCGTCACCCCACGGTGCCGCGGCGGTGGCCTCGGCCCGCGCACGAGCGAGCTGAGGCCCCGAGCGCGCGAGCGCCACCGTGCCGCCGAGCGTGAAGTCGCACTCGATGCCCTCGCGTGCCGCGACGTCACCCACCTCGCGGACCGTTCCCCGCATCGCGGCGCGCATCGCCCGGGCGGCGTCCGCGCCGTGCTCGGCGGCCATCGCCTCGGCGGACGTGGGCAGGAGCGCCGAGCACCAGCCGCCGTTGCGACCGGACGCGCCGAAGCCCGCGATCTCGGCCTCGAGCACGAGGACGGACAGCGCGGGGTCCCACTCGGTGAGGTAGTACGCCGTCCACAGCCCGGTGAGGCCACCACCGACGACGACGACGTCCACCTCGGTGTCCGCGTCCAGAGCGGCCCGGGGCGTGAGCGGGTCGCCCGCGAGGTGCGCCTGGTCGAGCCAGAGCGACCTCGAGCGGTACGCGGCGCGGCGGGCCAGGGGATGGGGCCCGCCGCGCCGAGAACCTAGAGGCGGGACCATGCCTCGGTGAGCACGCCCCGCAGGATCTGCTCGATCTCGTCGAACTCGCGCTGGCCCACCGTGAGGGGCGGGGCGAGCTGGACCACGGGGTCGCCCCGGTCGTCCGCGCGGCAGTACAGCCCGGCGTCGTAGAGCGCCTTGGACAGGAAGCCGCGCAGCAAGCGCTCGGACTCGTCCTCGTCGAACGTCTCGCGGGTGTCGCGGTCCTTGACGAGCTCGATGCCGTAGAAGTAGCCCTCGCCGCGCACGTCGCCCACGATGGGCAGGTCGCACAGCTTCTCGAGGGTCTGGCGGAACGCGGGGGCGTTCTCCCGGACGTGATCGTTGAGCCCCTCTGCCTCGAAGATGTCGAGGTTGGCCATCGCGACGGCCGCGGAGACGGGGTGCCCGCCGAAGGTGTAGCCGTGGTAGAAGGTCGTGTCGCCCGTGCGGAACGGCTCGAAGAGCCGGTCCGAGGCGATGAGCGCACCGATCGGGGAGTAGCCCGAGGTCATGCCCTTCGCGCACGTGATCATGTCCGGGACGTAGCCGAAGTCGTTGCACGCGAACATGTCACCGATGCGCCCGAACGCGCAGATGACCTCGTCCGAGACGAGCAGGACGTCGTAGGTGTCGCAGATCTCGCGCACGCGCTCGAAGTAGCCGGGAGGGGGCGGGAAGCACCCGCCGGAGTTCTGCACGGGCTCGAGGAACACGGCCGCGACCGTCTCGGGGCCCTCGAAGAGGATGGCCTCCTCGATGCGGTCCGCGGCCCAGCGGCCGAACGCCTTCGGGTCGTCGCGCAGGTGCTCCGGGGCGCGGTACTGGTTCGTGTTGGGGACCTTGTGGGCACCCGGCACGAGGGGCTCGAACGGTGCCTTGAGCCCGGGCAGCCCCGTGATGGACAGCGCACCCTGCGGGGTGCCGTGGTACGCGACGGCCCGCGAGATCACCTTGTGCTTGGTGGGCTGGCCCATGAGCTTCCAGTACTGCTTCGCGAGCTTCCACGCCGTCTCGACGGCCTCGCCGCCGCCCGTCGTGAAGAACACGCGGTTGAGGTCGCCCGGCGTGTGCTGCGCGAGCCGCTCGGCGAGGTCGATCGCGGCGGGGTGCGCGTAGGACCACAGCGGGAAGAACGCGAGCTCGGCCGCTTGCTTGCGTGCGGCTTCGGCGAGCACCTCGCGCCCGTGGCCCACCTGGACCACGAACAGCCCCGAGAGCCCGTCGATGTACTTGCGCCCCTCGGTGTCCCACACGTGGTGGCCCTCGCCGCGCACGATGGTGGGGATCGGGTTCGCCTCCCACGCGGAGTGCCGCGTGAAGTGGCCCCAGAGGTGGTCGCGCGCGGCCTGCGTGCGATCGGTGCCGCGCGGGGTCTGGTTGCTCATCGGGTTCCCCAGTTGTAGAGCTGCTTGCGCAGCTTGAGATAGACGAAGGCCTCGGTGCGGTGCACACCGGGCATCGCGCGGATCGAGGCGTTGATGACGTCGAGCAGGTGCTCGTCGTCCTCGCACACGAGCTCGACGAGCAGGTCGAAAGAGCCGGCCGTGATGACGACGTAGTCGACCTCCGGCAGGGCGGCGAGCCGGTCCGCGAGGGACTCGAGGTCGCCGTCGGCCTGGATCCCGATCATCGCCTGGCGCGCGAATCCCACCTGGAGCGGGTCGGTGACGGCCACGATCTGCACGACGCCGGACTCGACGAGCCGCTGCACACGCTGGCGCACGGCAGCCTCCGAGAGGCCCACGGCCCGCCCGATCGTGGAGTACGGCCGCCGCCCGTCCTCCTGGAGCTGCTCGATGATCTTCTTGCTCGTCGCGTCGAGGATCGTGCCGTTGCCGTCCTTGGGTTTCTTGCTCACGCACCGATCGTCCCGCTCTTGGACGGGAAGTGCAAGGGAATCCGTGCCCGGAGGCGCCCTGGAGTGCTGATTTCGTGATCTGACAGCGATTCACTGCGGATCTCGCATGCCCGGGGCTACGCTGATCGAACCCGCGACGGAGCGGGTCGCCACCGCGCGGAAGGAGAACCCCGTGACCACCCAGTCCGTGGAGCCCCAGGCGCTCCGCAACTTTGTCGACGGCCGCCACGTCGAGGCACGCAGCGAGGCGCGGGCCGACATCTTCGACCCGACCACGGGGGAGGCGTACGCCACGGCGCCCGTCTCCGGGGCGGACGACGTCGACGCCGCGGTCCAGGCCGCCGCGAAGGCCTTCGAGACGTGGCGCGACACGACGCCCGCAGAACGCCAGCGCGCCCTGCTGCACATCGCCGACGCGATCGACGCCCACGCGGACGAGATCGTCGCGATCGAGGTCAAGGACACGGGCAAGCCGATCGCCGCGACCGCGAGCGAGGAGCTGCCCCCGAGCTCCGACCACTTCCGCTTCTTCGCCGGTGCCGCACGCATCCTCGCCGGGACCTCGGCCGGGGAGTACATGACGGACCACACCTCGTACGTGCGCCGTGAGCCCGTCGGGGTGATCGGGCAGGTCACGCCGTGGAACTACCCGCTGATGATGGCGATCTGGAAGGTCGCTCCCGCGCTCGCGGCGGGCAACACCGTGGTGCTCAAGCCCTCCGACACGACGCCGGCCTCGACGCTCAAGCTCGCCGAGATCTGCGCCGAGTTCCT
>JAAYZM010000029.1 GCA_012514835.1 Actinomycetales bacterium | reverse complement strand
GCTGCCCGGCGTGCCCAGTCGAGGGCTCGCGAGGCACCGAGGGCCGCACGGAGCGCCCCCGCCGTCTCGTCCCCGGGCTCGGTCAGGAGCGTCCAGGCGGCGCGTGCGAGGCGCTCGTGGGCCAGCACCTCGTCCACGGCGCTCATCGCGCCACCTCGGGCGAACGCATGGCCATCGCTCGGCCCACGTC
The DNA here is from genome assembly GCA_012514835.1 of Actinomycetales bacterium. Taxonomy (GTDB): domain Bacteria; phylum Actinomycetota; class Actinomycetes; order Actinomycetales; family Cellulomonadaceae; genus JAAYZM01. The sequence goes on along the minus strand of JAAYZM010000029.1, from coordinate 8,907 downwards.
GTGTGCGCCCGGCGCGGGTCTGCCGTCGAGGTCGGCGAGCGTCCACGCGACGCGCAGCACACGGTCCGCCCCCCGCATCGTGAGGACGTTGCGGCTCGTCGCGAGCTCGAGCGGCGCGAGCACACCGCGCTCGCCGCGCAACGCGTCCCGCAGCCAGCGCCCCGGGACCTCGGCGTTCGTGGACCACCCCGTGCCCGCGTAGCGCTCGGCGGCCACCTCGCGGGCGGCGAGCACCCGGGCGGCCACGGCGGCGCTCGTCTCGGGAGGCGTCGACACCGCGAGCTCGGCCCGCGAGACGGGTCCCACCTCGATCTGCAGGTCCACTCGGTCCATGAGCGGACCGGAGAGCTTGGTCCGGTAGCGCAGGACCCGCGACGGGGGGCACGTGCAGCCTTCGCCGCGACCGCTCGCGAGCCCGCACGGGCACGGGTTCGCCGCGAGGACGAGCTGGAAACGCGCCGGGTAGCGGGCCGTCCCCGCAGCCCGGTGGAGCACGAGCTCCCCGTGCTCGAGCGGCTGGCGCAGGGTCTCGAGCACCTTGGGCGCGAACTCGGGCGCCTCGTCGAGGAACAGCACACCGCGGTGCGCGCGTGACGCCGCACCGGGACGCGGCACGCCCGAACCACCACCCACGACCGCCGCGGCCGTCGCGGTGTGGTGCGGGTCCTCGAAGGGCGGCCGTCGCAGCAGCCCTTCCGCCGGGTCGAAGCTCCCCGCGAGGGAGTGCACGGCCGTCACCTCGACCGCGGCGCGCTCACCGAGGTCCGGGAGGATGCTCGGGAGCCGCGACGCGAGCATGGTCTTGCCCGTGCCGGGCGGGCCCACGAGGTACAGGTGGTGCCCCCCGGCCGCGGCGACCTCGAGCGCCTCGCGCGCCTCGGCCTGGCCCACGACGTCCTCGAGGTCACCCGGTGCCGTCCGCTCGAAACCGCGCACCACGAGCGGCACGGGCTCGACCTCGGGCGGCTCGGGGATGTCCGCGCCGTACAGGTAGGCGACCTGGGCGAGCGAGTCCGCCCCGCGTACCGTCGCCCCCGGCACGAGCCGCGCTTCCTCGACGTTCGCCGAGGGGACCAGGAAGCGTTCGAACCCCGCCTCGACACCGGCCTTCACGGCGGGCAGGACCCCGTGCACGGGGCGAAGGCGACCGTCGAGCCCGAGTTCCCCGAGGTGCACCACCCCCTCCGGCGAGCGTTCGAGCGTGCCCGCTCCCGCGAGAAGTGCGACCGCGATCGCGAGGTCGTACCCGGCGCCGGTCTTGGGCAGCGACGCGGGCGAGAGGTTCACGGTGATCTTGCGCGGCGGGAGCGAGAGCCCGCTCGACGTGAGCGCGGCCCGCACGCGGTCCCGCGACTCGGAGAGCGAGGCGTCCGGCAGCCCCACGAGCGTGAAGCCCGGGACGGACGCCGCGAGGTACGCCTCGACCTCGACCACGAAGCCCGTCAGGCCGACGAGCGCGACGGCCCGGGTGCGACCGAGCCCCATCTAGACCACCCCCACGAGGTGCTCGACCTGCGCCGCACCCTGGCGCGGCAGCACGATCGCGACCACGTCGATCCGCACTGCCGCCACCCGCGCGTCGTGCTCGGTGAGCCACTGCCCCGCGAGCCGGCGCAAGCGCGTGAGCTTCGTGAGCGTCACCGCCTCGGCCGGGTAGCCGAACCGGGTCCCGCTGCGGGTCTTGACCTCGACCACCACGAGCGTGCTCCCGTCCATCGCGACGACGTCGACCTCACCGGCCTCGCCGCGCCAGTTCCGCTCGACGATCCGCCAGCCCTTGTCCTCCAGGTGACGCACGGCGAGCTCCTCGCCGTACTTCCCCACCGCATCCTTGGCGCGCACGCGACCACCTCCGCGCCGCATGCTGCCCCGGGACGGCGGGCGCCCGCCGGGGACGCCTGCCCACCTGTGGAACACCGTGCGCCGTCAGTCCGCGGCAGGTCACCAACCACGGCGGGGGTACCGTCGAGCCATGCGCCGACCGACCCGCTGGGAGTCCAAGACCCAGGCCGACCCGCAGCACTCGCACTGGTTCGTCGAGCGGTTCCGCACGATGACCGCCGAGGGCAAGGACCTCGCCGGAGAGGCACGCCTGATCGACGCCATGGCACCTCGGGGCGCACGGATCCTCGACGCGGGCTGCGGCTCGGGCCGGGTGGGCGGACGGCTCGCTCCGCTCGGTCACGAGGTGGTGGGGGTCGACGTCGACCCCGTGCTGATCGCCGCTGCTCAGGAGGACTACCCGGGACCCACGTGGTTGGTCGGTGACCTGGCCGAGCTCGACCTGGCCGCCGTCGGGCACCCCGAGCCTTTCGACCTCGTGGTGTGCGCGGGCAACGTCATGCCGTTCCTCGCCCCCGGCACCGAGATCGAGGTGCTGCGCCGCCTCGCGGCGCACAGCCGACCCCAGGGACGCACCGTGATCGGGTTCGGGGCGGGGCGCGGCTATGCCTTCGAGAAGTTCTTCGCCGACGTCGAGGACGCCGCGCTGCGGCTCGACTCGGTGTACTCGTCGTGGGACCTGCGCCCCTTCAGCCCGCAGACCGAGTTCGTCGTCGCGGTGCTCTCGCGCGACGCCTGATCACACGGTCAGGAGCGGAAGCCGGCCTGCCCGCCCAGGTCGAGCTCGGCCTTCGCGAGCTCCTCGACGTTGACGTCCTTGAACGTCACGACGCGCACGTTCTTCACGAACCGTGCCGAGCGGTACACGTCCCACACCCACGCGTCCGAGAGCGTGAGCTCGAAGTAGACCTCGCCCGCGGCGGAGCGCACCTGCAGGTCGACGTTGTTCGCGAGGTAGAACCGGCGCTCGGTCTCCACCACGTAGCTGAACAGGCCCACGACGTCGCGGTACTCGCGGTACAGCGCGAGCTCCATCTCCGTCTCGTAGTTCTCGAGGTCCTCCGCACTCATGGACCCATCATCCCATCACGCCGGGCAGTCGCCACGACGTCCGGTGGTGCGGCGTGGGCCCGTGCGCGGCGAGCGCGGCGAGGTGCTCGGGCGCGCCGTAGCCCTTGTTGGAGGACCACGAGTACTGCGGGTGCTCGCCGTGCAGCGTCACCATGAGGTCGTCCCGCTCGCACTTGGCCAGGACGCTCGCGGCCGCGACGGAGGCGCACGAGCGGTCCGCCTTGGCCTGCGTCACCACGCGGGCGGTCGGGGCGACCTCCTCGGTGAGCGTGAAGAGGTCCGGGTCGGGGGCGGAGAGCCAGTCGTGCGTGCCGTCGAGCACCACCACGTCGACCGGCCCGACCTGCACCGCGACGGCGGTCAGGGCCCGCTGGCCCGCGAGCCGCAGCGCGCCCACGATGCCGAGCTCGTCGATCTCGGCGGGGCTGGCATGCCCGACGGCGCGCGCGAGCCCCCACGCACGCAGGGCCGGGAGCAGCGCCGTGCGGGCGTTCGCGGTGAGCAGCTTGGAGTCCGCCACCCCGCGCGGGCCCGAGCGCGTGGCGAGGTCGACCGCGACGACGCCCACGCTCACGGGACCGGCGAGCGCCCCGCGCCCCACCTCGTCCATCCCCGCGAGCACGCGGGCGCCCTCGCGCAAGAGCGAACGTTCGAGCCGCAGGCTGGGCCGGACGGAGGCCATCAGTCCTCCGTGGCACCCGTCGGTTCGGGGACCTCGGCGAACGTGGCGCCGGGGTTGCGCATCGCGGACCACCGCGTCACGGGCCAGATCTTGACGAACGCGACACCCACGACGTTCGCCACGGGGACCGAGCCGCCTCCGGGGTTGCCCGTGTGGAAGCGCGAGTCCTCCGAGTGCTGGCGGTTGTCGCCCATGACCCACAGGCTGTTCGCGGGCACCGTGGCCGTGAAGTCGAGCTCGCTCGGGATCGCGCCCTCGGCGAGGTAGGGCTCGTCGATCGCAACCCCGTTGACGATCAGGCGCCCCTCGTCGTCACAGCACTCCACGACGTCGCCCTCGACGCCGATGACGCGCTTGATGAGGTGCTCTCCGGCGTCCGAGGGAACTAGGCCCACGAACACGCCGACGTTGTGCAAGAAGTCCGAGACGGGGTTCGAGGGCCGCTTGACGGCCGGACCGAGCCAGCCGCCCGGGTCCTTGAACACGACCACGTCGCCGCGGTGCACGTCGAGCGGGCCGGGCGCGAACTTCGTCACGAGCACGCGGTCACCCACGAGGAGCGTGTCCGACATGGACTCGCTCGGGATGAAGAACGGCTGGACCAGGAAGGTCTTGATGAGGAAGGACAGCGCGAGCGCCGTCACGACGATGACGGCGGTCTCCTTGAGCGCGGACAGAGCACCCCGGCGGCGCGGGGCCGCCGGGGTCTCGTCGACGTCAGGCTCAGCGGGCTCAGGCACGCCGTCGGGCTCCGGGAGCCCTACTTGGCGGGAGCCGTCTCGCGCTTCTCCTTGATCTTGGCCTTCTTGCCGCGGAGAGCGCGCAGGTAGTACAGCTTGGCGCGGCGCACGTCACCGCGCGTGATGACCTCGATCGACTCGAGAGTCGGGGAGTGCACGGGGAAGGTGCGCTCGACACCCACGCCGAAGGAGATCTTGCGGACCGTGAAGGTCTCGCGGACCCCGGCGCCCTGGCGGGCGATCACGACGCCCTGGAACGCCTGGACACGAGAGCGCGAGCCCTCGATGACCTTGACGTTGACCTTGAGCGTGTCCCCGGCGCGGAAGGCCGGGATGTCGGAGCGCAGCGATGCTGCGTCGACTGCGTCGAGCGTGTGCATGTCAGTCACTTCCCCGCGCTGCCTCAGGTCAGGCACGTGATCAGCGGCGCTGGTGCGCCCTGGTGGTCTGGATCGTGGTGCCTGCGACCTCGAGGCCGGCTCCCCTGAGGCAGAGCCGATTCCGGTCGGGCACCAGCGGACTAGTTTGCCACACGCGAGGGGCCGACGCCGAATCGCCGCTCAGTCTTCTTCGCGACGCGGCCCTTCGGGTCCCACCGTCCAGCCGAGCCGCGCGAGGACCTCGGCGTCGTGCTTGTCGAGGCTGTCCGGGTCGAGCCGCTCGAGGAGGTCTGGTCGCCGCTGCGCCGTGCGGCGCAGTGCCTCGTCGCGCCGCCACCGGGCGATCCGCGCGTGGTGACCGCTCAAGAGCACCTCGGGGACGTCGTGCCCGGCCCACGACGGCGGCTTCGTGTAGACGGGGTACTCGAGCAGCCCGTCCGCGCCGTGCGACTCCTCCGCGAGGGACTCGGGGTTGCCGATCACGCCCGGCAAGAGGCGCACGACGGCCTCGACGAGCGCGAGCGCGGCGACCTCTCCCCCGTTGAGCACGTAGTCGCCGATCGAGAACTCCGTGACGGTGACGTCCGCCCGCTGCGCGTAGTGCTCCGCGACGCGCGCGTCGATGCCCTCGTACCGCCCGCACGCGAGCACGAGGTGATCCTCGCGCGCGAGCCGCTCCACGAGGCCCTGGGTGAGGGGCGTCCCTGCGGGGGTCGGGACGAGCAGGTGCGCGCCCGGCGTGAGGGTCGCGTCGAGCGCCTCGCCCCACACGTCGGGGCGCATGACCATGCCGGCTCCGCCGCCGAACGGTGTGTCGTCGACCGTGCGGTGGCGGTCCGTGGCCCAGTCGCGCAGGTCTGCGACGCGCACGTCGACGAGCCCCGCGGTGCGTGACTTGCCGATCAGGGACAGCTCGAGCGGCGCAAGGTACTCGGGGAAGATCGTCACCACGTCGATGCGCACGTCAGTCCCCCTCGGGTGCGGCAACGTCGAGGTGCTCGACGTCGGACGCGAGGAGGCCGCCGGGCGGGGCGAGCACCACGAAACCGCCGCGCACGTCGACCTGGGGCACGAACGCCTCGATAAAGGGCACGAGCGTGCGCTCTCCCCCCACCTCGCGCAGCACGAGGGCGTCCTGAGCGGGCAGGTGCTCGACGCCCTCGATCTCACCCAGCACGGTCCCGTCCGCGCGGCGCGCCTCGAGTCCCGCGATCTCGTGCGGGTACCACGCGTCGTCCTCGTCGCTCGCGTCCGCCTCGACCACGAGCTCGACACCGCGCAGCGCTTCTGCAGCCGTGCGGTCGGGCGCCTGGGCGAAGCGCACGAGGAGCTGCCCGGAGTGCTCACGGACCGCGACGACCTTCAGGGGGCCAGCCGACGCCGGGCTCGTGCGCAGCACCGCGCCCACGGCGAAACGCCGCTCGGGCGCGTCGGTCCGCACGTCGAGGACGAGCTCACCGCGCAGGCCGTGCGCGCGTCCGATCCGGGCGACGACGAGTTCCACTGCAGGCTCCAGCTTCGTGAGTTCTTCGGGCACAACGGGGCGAGGCCCGGTCCCAGGATAGGGACCGGGCCTCGCCCGAGGCGTTCTCGCGAGGTCAGCGACCGTCGACGTTGAGCACGTCGACGCGCACGGACCCGTCGGTCGAGAGCGCCGAGATGACGGTGCGCAGCGCCCGGGCGGTGCGACCGTTGCGGCCGATCACCCGGCCGAGGTCGTCCGGGTGCACCTGGACCTCGAGCAGCTCTCCGCGGCGCAGTGAGCGGGAGTCGACCCGCACGTCGTCCGGGTGGTCCACGATGCCGCGGACCAGGTGCTCGAGCGCGTCGGCGAGCATCAGGCCTGCTCGTCCTGCGCGGGCGCCTCCTCGGCGGCCTCGTCGGCGACGGTCTCCTCGGCCGGAGCCTCGGCGGCGGGCGCCTCGGCAGCCTTCTCCTCGGACGCCTTCTGCTCGGCGGCCTTCGCCTTGACCTTCTCGGCGGCGTCGGCGGCAGCCTTGATGGCCTCGGCGGCGTCGACCTTGTCACCCTTGGTGCGCAGCGTGCCCTCGGCGCCCGGGAGGCCCTTGAACTTCTGCCAGTCACCGGTGATCTTGAGGAGCGCCGCGACCTGCTCGGAGGGCTGGGCGCCCACACCGAGCCAGTACTGCGCACGCTCGGAGTCGATCTCGATGAGCGAGGGCTCCTCGGTGGGGTGGTACTTGCCGATCTCCTCGATCACGCGACCGTCGCGCTTGGTGCGCGAGTCGGCGACGACGACACGGTAGAACGGCGCGCGCTTCTTGCCGAACCGCTTCAGACGAATCTTGGTTGCCACAGTGGTGGTCTCTCCTGGGTATGTGAGGGTGGCGCGCCGGACGGTCCCGTGGGGGTGGGGGTCCGGAGAACCGGTTGACGCGGTTCCCGTCGGGTAGAGGGGCCTTCGGGACCGAGTACAGCGGAGCATTCTGCCAGACGCCGCCCGCCTGCTCCAACCGGCGCCACGCTCAGGCTCGGGTGTGGACGGCACCCCGCAGCACGACGGCCGACGGCGCACCGAGGGCGCGCACGTCCTCGCGAGGGTCTGTGCCGTAGACGACGACGTCGGCGGGCGCCCCCTCGGCGATCGAGGCGAAACCGAGGTACTCACGCGTGCGCCAGCTCGCGGCGGCCACGACCTCGCGCGCGGGCACCCCCGCGCGCACCAGCTCGGCGCACTCGGCCGCGATCTGCCCGTGCTCGATGGTCCCGCCCGCGTCCGTCCCGACGAGCAGCCGCACGCCCGCGTCGAACATCTCACGCACCTGGGTGTAGCGACGCTCGTAGAGGTGCCGCATGCGCGCGGCGAAGAGCGGGAACTTCGCCTCGCCCTGCGCGGCGATCTGGTCGAACTGGCTGATCTGCAACAACGTGGGCGTCACGGGGATCCCCCGCCGTGCGACCTCGTCGATCAGCTCGGGGGTGAGCCCCGTGCCGTGCTCGATGCAGTCGATCCCTGCGGCGAGCAGCCCTGGCAGTGCCTCGGTCGAGAACGCGTGCGCCGTGACGCGCGCGCCCGCGGCGTGGGCTGCGGCCATGCCCTGCGCGAGCTGCGTGTCCGTCCACAGCGGCCGCAGGTCGCCGTCGGCCCCGAGGTCCCGGTCGATCCAGTCCGCGACGATCTTGACCCAGCCGTCGCCACGTGCTGCCTCCTGGGCCATCGCGCCCGCGAGCTCGTCGGGCGAGTCGAGCTCGCGCCCGTAGTGGCGCAGGTAGCGCTTGGGACGTGCGAGGTGGTGCCCGGCTCGGAGCAGTCGCGGCAGGTCGGCGTCGTCGTGCACCCAGGCTGTGTCCGACGGCGATCCCGCGTCGCGCACGAGCAGCACGCCGCTGTCCCGGTCCACGAGCGCTTGCGCGCGCGCCGTGGGCCGGTCCACGGGGCCGTCCGCCGCCAGACCGACGTGGCAGTGCACGTCAACGAGCCCGGGCAGGACCACGCCCTCGATGACGTGGTCCACGTGCGCGGGCCGCTCGAGGGTGATCCGGTCACCCAGCACCCACGCGCGGTCCGTCTCGCGCTCGTCACCGAGCACCACGGTGCCGCGCAGCTCGAGGGCCATCAGCGCAAGAACTTCTCGAACTCGCTCAGGTCGATCTCGCCCTGGCCCGGGTCCTTCGGCTGGGCAGGCTGACCGAGCCCGAACGCGCTCCCCGCGGGCGCGGCGGGCGCGACCCCCGCGGCGCGGTCACGTGCCGCGCGCTCCTGGGCGGCCCGCTTGGCGGGGTTGCCGGACTTGCCCTTCTTGCCCTTGGGCGGGGGCGCCTGGCGGCCGCGCGCCTTCTTGCCCATGCCGGGCATGGCACCCATGCCGGGCATGCCGCCGCCGTTCTTGGCCATCTGCTTCATCATCTGCTGCGCGCCCGCGAACCGGTCGAGCAGCTGGTTGACGTCCGCCGTGGTGGTGCCAGAGCCCTTCGCGATGCGGGCGCGGCGCGAGCCGTTGATGATCTTGGGGGTGCGGCGCTCTGCGGGCGTCATGGAGCGCACGATCGCCTCGACGCGGTCCACCTCGCGCTCGTCGAAGTTCTCGATCGCGTCGCGCATCTGGCCCATACCCGGGAGCATCCCGAGCATCTTCTTCATCGAGCCCATGTTGCGCAGGCCCTGCATCTGGGCGAGGAAGTCCTCGAGCGTGAAGTCCTCGCCGGCCGCGAGCTTGCCCGCGAGCGCCTC
>JAAYZM010000228.1 GCA_012514835.1 Actinomycetales bacterium | reverse complement strand
GCGCTCGGCCACGGGGGCGGGGATCATCTCGAGCACGACCGCCACGGCCCCGGCCTCCTGGAGCGCGAGTGCGTCGTCGCACAGCTCTTCGGCCGCCTCGTCGCCGCGCCCCTGGACCCGCTTGCCCCCGAGCATGTTCTCCGACTGCGGAGTGAAACCGAGGTGTCCGACGACGGGGATCCCGGCGTCGGTGAGCAGCTTGACCTGGGGCGCCACGCGGCGCCCTCCCTCGAACTTCACGGCTTGGCAGCCGCCCTCCTTGAACAGCCGCGTGGCGGTCGCGAAGGCCTGGGCGGGGGAGGCCTCGTACGAGCCGAACGGCAGGTCGGAGACCACGAGGGCGTGCTCGGTCGCGCCCACCACGGCGCGGGTGGCCGTGATGATCTCGTCGACCGTCACCGGGATGGTGTCGCGGTAGCCGAATATCGCGTTGCCCACGGAGTCGCCGATGAGCAGCATGTCGACGTCGGCGGAGTCGAAGATCCGCGCCGTCGGACCGTCGTAGGCCGTGAGCATCGTGAGCCGCCGGCCCTCCGCCTTCGCCTGCGCGAGGTGGGGGACGCGGAACTTTCGGCGCTGCGGGGTCTCGCTCATGCGTCCTGCTCCTTGGTGCTCGAGGGGATCGGCTCGCGCCACGCGCTCGTCACGGGAAGCCTACGGTCCCGACCGAACGCGAGCGCCGTGACCTTGGGGCCCGGCGGGTACTGCCGCCGTTTCCACTCGGCGCGGTCGACGAGCGTGACGACGCGGTCCACGACCTCGGGGTCGAAGCCGCGCGCGAGCAGCTCGGCGCGCCCCTCGGCGTGCTCGACGTAGGCGTCGAGCACCTCGTCGAGCAGGTCGTAGGGCGGCAGCGAGTCGGACTCCTTCTGGCCGGGGCTCAGCTCCGCCGACGGCGGCTTGGTGATCGAGCTCTCCGGGATGGGCGGGATATCACCCGCGGCGAGGGCTGCGTCGTTGCGCCAGCGCGCGAGCTGCCACACGCGGGACTTGTCGACGTCCTTGATGGGGGCGTACCCGCCCACGGCGTCGCCGTAGATGGTCGAGTAGCCCACGGCGAGCTCGGACTTGTTGCCCGTGGCGAGGACGAGGTGGCCCTCCATGTTGGACACGCCCATCAGCAGCATGCCGCGCACCCGGGCCTGGATGTTCTCCGCCGCGACGCCCTCGAGGGTAAGGACGGCCTCGAACGCGTCGACGGGCCCCGCGATCGGCAGCACGCGGTAGTCCGCGCCGAGGCGCTGGGCGAGGTCGGCTGCGTCCGCGAGGGAGTGCTCCGAGGAGTGTGCCGAGGGCATCGCGACACCCACGACGTTCTCGCCGCCGAGCGCGTCGGCCGCGATCGCCGCGACGAGCGCGGAGTCGATCCCCCCGGACAGGCCCAGCACCACGGAACGGAACCCGTTCTTGCGCGCGTAGCCGGCGAGCCCCGTCACGGTGGCGCGGTACACGGCCTCGTCGTCGCTCAGCTCCGGAGCGATCTGGCCGGCCGTGGGGGCGTCGTCGTCGTCCGCGAGGTCCCACACGAGCAGGTGCTCGGTGAAGTCCGGGGCGCGTGCGAGGAGCCGGCCGTCCGTGCCGACCACGAACGAGCCGCCGTCGAACACGAGGTCGTCCTGGCCCCCCACGAGGTTGACGTACGCGAGCGGTGCCCCGGTCTCGCGGGCGCGCCGGGCGGCGAGCTCGTGGCGCACGTGCCCCTTGCCCTCCTCGAACGGCGAGCCGTTGAG
>JAAYZM010000227.1 GCA_012514835.1 Actinomycetales bacterium | reverse complement strand
TCGAACTCGCCGCGGAACTTCGCGCCAGCCACCATGGCGCCCAGGTCGAGCGACACGAGGCGCTTGCCCTTGAGCGAGTCCGGGACGTCGCCCGCGACGATGCGCTGGGCGAGGCCCTCGACCACGGCCGTCTTGCCGACGCCGGGCTCACCGATCAGCACGGGGTTGTTCTTGGTGCGCCGCGAGAGCACCTGGACCACGCGGCGGATCTCCTCGTCGCGCCCGATCACGGGGTCGAGCTTGCCCTCGCGCGCCGTCTCGGTGAGGTCCACGCCGTACTGCTCGAGCGCCTTGAACGTGCCCTCGGGATTGGGGCTCGTCACGCGGCTCGATCCGCGCACGTTGGGCAACGCGGCCGCGAGCGCATCACGCGTGGCGCCTGCGGACTGGAGGGCCTGGGCGGCGGCGTCAGATCCGGCGGCAAGCCCGAGGAGGAGGTGCTCGGTCGAGATGTACTCGTCACCGAGGGCCTCGGCCTCCTTGCGCGCGGACTCCAGCACGGCACCCGTGGCGCGGGAGGCCTTGGGCTGGGCCGCCGTCGACCCAGAGACGGTGGGCAGCGCGACGAGGGCGGCGCGGGCGCGGCGGCCCAGGTCGGCCTTGTCGGCGCCCACGGCGTCGAGCAGCCCCACGGCCACGCCGCCCGGCTGCGCGAGGAGCGCGGCGAGCACGTGCGCGGGTTCGAGCTGCGGGTTCTGGGCAGCCGAGGCGGAGGCGATCGCCTCGGCGAGCGCCTCCTGGGACTTCACGGTGAACTTCTGGTCCATGCGTCCTCCGGGTGTGCGGTACGTTCCTGAAGCACAACGTAGCAAAGTTGAGTCTATTCCACTCAACTTTGCGACGAAGGAGGAAAGAGACCGCCGACGACGGCGCCCTCCGGCTCCACCTGCCCGTTCACCCCGATGGCCCACCCGGGCAGGTCGAAATGCGCAGAATCGCACCAAGATCCGCCAAATCCCACCCGTCTGCGCCCCCTTCCGCCGGATGGCAGCGCACCCACCCCCGTGCCATCCTTCGAGACATGTCAGTATCCGCAGGGGGAACCGCGGTGCCTGCGGACCAGGACCCGTGGCACGAGGACCTGCTCGGCCCCGGGTGGTCCGCGCGCGCCCTCCAGGTGGGCCCCGGCCCCGACGACGTCGCCACGCTCGTGCGCCGCGACGTCACCCGCCGGCCCGTCCGTGGCTCGGTCGTGTACGTGCACGGTTTCTCCGACTACTTCTTCGGTGAGCACCGCGGGCGCGTGTGGTCCGAGCGCGGCTACCAGTACTACGCCGTGGACCTGCGCCGCCACGGCCGCTCGCTGCGCCCGGGCCAGCTCCCCAACCACACGGACGACCTCACCGAGTACTTCGCCGAGCTCGACCGGGCGGTCGCGATCGCCCGCGCGGAGACGGACGGGCCGGTGATCGTCCTGGGCCACTCCACGGGTGGGCTCGTGGCGTGCCTGTGGGCGCACGCCCGGCGCGAGTCCGGCGGCCCCGACCTGCTCGTGCTCAACTCACCGTGGTTCGACTTCAACGCCTCGTGGTTCGACCGGGTGGTCCTCGCCCGGGCCGTCAAGCAGCTGGGCCGCGTGGCCCCGACGCTGCCCGTGCGCCGCCTCTCGCCGTACTACACGCGCTTCCTGCACCGCGACCGCGGCGGGGAGTGGGAGTTCAACCTCGACTGGAAGCCCTATGACGGCTTCCCCGCACGCGCGGGCTTCCTGCGCACCGTGCGGC
>JAAYZM010000226.1 GCA_012514835.1 Actinomycetales bacterium | reverse complement strand
TTGCGCACGATGGTCGCGGGGTCCAGGTCCAGCACACCGGCCTCGGAACCAAGCACGACGAGGCCGTCCTCCGTGACCCAGTACCGCCCGGGCCGCAGCCCGTTGCGATCGAGCACCGCCCCGATCACCGAGCCGTCGGTGAACGACAACGACGCGGGCCCGTCCCACGGCTCCATGAGCGCCGAGTGGTACTCGTAGAACGCCCGCGCCGCGGGGTCCATCGACTCGTGGTTCTCCCACGCCTCGGGCACCATCATGAGCACCGCGTGCGGGAGCGAGCGACCGCCGAGGTGGAGGAGCTCGAGGACCTCGTCGAAGCTCGCCGAGTCGCTCGCGTCGTCCGAGCAGATGGGCAGGACGGGCTCGAGGTCTCCGAGCAGCTCGCTCTCGAGCGAGCCCTGTCGCGCGTGCATCCAGTTCCGGTTGCCGCGCACCGTGTTGATCTCGCCGTTGTGGGCGATGAGGCGGAACGGGTGCGCGAGCGGCCAGCTCGGGAACGTGTTGGTCGAGAAGCGCGAGTGGACGAGCGCGAGCTCGGACGCGTAGCGCGGGTCCGACAGGTCCGGGAAGAAGGGCTCGAGCTGCGAGGTGGTCAGCATGCCCTTGTACGTGATGGTGCGGGCCGAGAGGGACGCGAAGTAGACGCCCAGCTCGCGCTCGGCGCGCTTGCGCAGCCGGAACGTGCGCCGGTCCAGGTCGATCCCGTGCAGCTCGCCCGACGGGTCCGCCACCACGAGCTGCCGGAACACGGGCATCACGGCACGCGCGCTCGGGCCCACGAGCTCGGCGACCACGGGGACGTCGCGCCACGCGAGGACGGCGAGCTTCTCCTCGGCGGCGATCGCCTCGATGCCGAGCGCGGCGGTGCTCGCGGCGGCACCGTCACCGTCAGCGGGCAGGAACGCGATGCCGATCGCGTAGTAGCCGGGCGCGGGAAGCTCGGCGTCGACCACGTCGCGCACGAACGCGTCGGGGATCTGGGTGAGGATGCCGGCACCGTCTCCCGTGTCCGGCTCGGCGCCTACCGCACCGCGGTGGTTCAGGTTGAGGAGGGCCGTCAGGCCCGCGTCGACGATGTCGCGTCCGGGCGTTCCGCGGAGCGTCGCGACAAAGGCGACTCCACAGGCGTCGTGCTCGAAGGCGGGGTCATACAGACCGGGTCGGCCGGTATAACCACCATGTGTCGACGAGGGCATAGTTCCGTCCTCACTTCTCCCGGCACGCCGGAAGAACTCTTACGGGGGAATCGGGACGCCCTTGGCCCAACACTCAAAGATACCGAACGCTCGCGCCCGGGCCTTACTCCGACGGGCCCCCCGTCGCGGCGGTGTCACCGCTTGCCTCGTCACGTGGGGTGATCTCCCCAACCTCGGCCTCCCCTTCGGGGCGGACGAAGACGCTTGCCTCGCGCCCTGGGTGTCGACGTCTGGCGAGCAGGAAGGCTACCAGTGCGCCCAGGCCCACGAAAAGTGACGTCCAGACATTCAGCCGCAGCCCCAGGACCGTGTTCGCCGGGTCGATCCGGACCATCTCGATCCACAGCCGGCCGGTCGTGTAGACGATCACGTAGAGCCAGAACACCTGCCCGTGCCCGAGCCGGAACCGGCGGTCCGCCCAGATGAGGAACGCCGCACCCGCGAGGTTCCAGAGCAGCTCGTAGAGTAAGGTCGG
>JAAYZM010000225.1 GCA_012514835.1 Actinomycetales bacterium | reverse complement strand
GCGGCGAGGTCGATGCGCCGGCGCATGCCGCCGGAGTACGTCTTGACGGAGCGGTTGGCGGCCTCGGACAGCTCGAACGCGCCGAGCAGCTCGTCCGTGCGCGCGCGGGCCTGCGGCCACGAGAAGCCGTACAGCCGCGCGATGAGCCGCAGGTTCTCCGCGCCCGTGAGGTCCTCGTCCACGGACGCGAACTGGCCCGTGAGGCCCACGATCGAGCGCACGGCGTCCGCCTCCGTGACGACGTCGTGGCCGAGCACGCGCGCGCTCCCAGCGTCCGGGCGCAGCAGGGTCGCGAGCATGCGCACCGTGGTGGTCTTGCCCGCGCCGTTGGGCCCCAGCAGGCCCAGCACGGTCCCCGTGGGCACGGCGAGATCCACCCCGTCCACTGCCTTGGTGTCCTTGAAGTGCTTGACGAGCCCGTGCGCCTCGACCGCGTTGTCCGTCATCGTCCCAGCGTGAACCCCGCCACTGACACCCGCAAGATTTTTCCCGGCCTTGCGCGGGTCAGCGCCTCGCGGCGAGGGGCGTGGTGAGGTGCTCGCGCAAGTGGTCACCCAGCACGTCGAGCGCTCCCGGCACGATCGCGAAGTACGCCCAGACGCCGCGCTTGTCGCGGGTGACCAGGCCCGCGTCCGTCAGCACCTTGAGATGGTGGGAGACCGTGGGCTGGGAGAGCCCCACGGGGTCCGTGAGGTCGCACACGCACGCTTCCCCGCCCTCGTGCGCGGCGAGGATCGACAGCAGCCGCAGGCGCGTGGGGTCGGCGAGCGCCTTGAGCGTGCGCGCGAGGCCCTGGGCGTCCTCGTCGCTCATCGGCTCCGAGAGGCGCGGGCTGCAGCAGGGGGTGGGCGTGATCACCTCGGGGCTCATCTGTCCATGGTGACTCAAAGATCGATGAATGTCGATATTGACAAGTGTCGATGCTTAGGCGCAGACTCCATCCATCGATCAACATCTATCTCTGGAGGGGCAATGAACCAGGACACCCGTGAGCAGGTTCGTGCGAACGTTGCGTTCGCGACGGCACAGGGCAGCGAGGCGGCCGGGTGCTGTGGCGGGGGCGACTGTGGCTGCGACTGCGGCTGAGTCCGTGCTCGGACGTCGTGGCACGCGGCGGGCGGGGGCGGTCTCGCGATGAGCCGCCCTCGTCCCTCCGTGCTGTTCGTCTGCGTCCACAACGCGGGGCGTTCGCAGATGGCGGCCGGGTACCTGCGGGCCCTGTCCGGTGGCGCCGTCGAGGTGCGCTCCGCCGGGTCCGCGCCCGGCGCGTCGATCAACCCCGTGGCCGTCGAGGCGATGGCGGAGGAGGGGATCGACCTGCGCGCCGAGCAGCCCAAGGTGCTCACGCCTGACGCCGTCGAGGCATCAGACGTGGTGATCACCATGGGCCGCGGTGACGTGTGCCCGGTGTTCCCGGAGACCCGGTACGAGGACTGGGAGCTGGAGGACCCTACCGGGCAGGGGATCGATGCGGTGCGCCCCATCAGGGACGAGATCCGCGGGCGCGTGCTCCGGCTGATCGACCAGCTCGGCGTGGTGCCTGTCGGGCAGGGCTGACGGCGGGTTCAGAGTTCGGGGGAGCCGACGGCGCCCGCTCGGCGGACCAGCCCCGAGAGCACCACGGTCGAGCGGGTTCGTGCCACGAAGGGCTCCGCATTGAGACGCTCCACCACGCGCTCCAGGTGGCGCATGTCCCGCGCGCGCACGTGGAGCATGAGGTCCACCTCGCCCGTGACGGTGCTCGCGGAGACCACCTCGGGGTAGGGCTCGACGGCCGCGCGCATCGTCTCGGGGCTCGTGGAGCCCGAGCAGAACACCTCGACGTACGCCTCGGTCTCCCAGCCGAGCGCTGCGTGGTCCAGCTCGACGGTGAACGCGTGGATGATGCCCGTGTCCCGCAACCGGTCCACGCGCCGCTTCACGGCCGGCGCGGAGAGCGAGACGGCCGCGCCGATGTCCGCGTAGGAGCGGCGGGCGTCGCGAGCCAGCTCGCGCACGATCGCCTCGTCGATGGGGTCCAGTCCGCGCCGGGAGCTCACGCCCCCATCATGCCGCGTCAGCGGGTCGAGAGGACCGTGGTCAGGGTGTCGAGGGCGTCGTCGAGCTCGGCCTTGCGGATCACCAGGGGCGGCGCGATGCGGATGGTCTGGCCGTGCGTGTCCTTGGCCAGCACGCCGCGCGCCATGAGCGCCTCGCACACCTCGCGCGCAGTTCCAGCGGCCGGGTCCACGTCGATCCCCGCCCACAGCCCCACGCCGCGCGACTCCTTCACCAGCCCGCGGGACACGAGCTCGTCGAGCCGGGAGTGCAGGTGCGCCCCGAGCACGCGCGAGTGCTCCACGAAGGACCCGCGGCGCAGCAGGTCCACCACGGCGAGCCCCACGGCGCACGCGAGCGGGTTCCCCCCGAACGTCGAGCCATGGCGTCCGGGCGTCAGCAGGCGCAGGACACGGGAGTCGCCGACGACGGCGGACACCGGCACGATCCCGCCCCCGAGGGCCTTGCCCAGCAGGGTCAGGTCAGCCCGGACACCCCACAGCTCACCAGCGAGCAGGGTCCCGGTGCGCCCGAGCCCGGACTGGATCTCGTCGAGCACGAGCAGCACGTTGGCCGCAGTACAGGCGGCGCGCACGGCGGGCAGGTAGTCCGCAGGGGGCACGACGACGCCGGCCTCGCCCTGGATGGGCTCCAACAACACAGCCACCGTCGTCGAGTCGATAGCAGCTGCCAGCGCGTCCGCATCCCCGAACGGCACCACCCGGAACCCGGGCGCGAAGGGGCCGAATCCCCGGTGGGCGTCGTCGTCGTCGGAGAATCCCACGATCGTGGTGGTGCGCCCGTGGAAGTTGCCGGACGCGACCACGATGGTGGCCTCGCCGTCGGGCACGCCCTTGACCTCGTACCCCCACGCGCGGGCGGCCTTGATGGCCGTCTCGACGGCCTCGGCGCCCGTGTTCATCGGCAGCATCATCGACGCACCGACGAGGGAGCACAGCTCCCGCGCGAAGGGTTCGAGGAGGTCGTGGTCGAAGGCCCGCGAGGTGAGGGTGAGCCGTTCGAGCTGGGCGCGCGCGGCGGCCACGAGCGAGGGGTGGCGGTGGCCGAAGTTTAGGGCCGAGTACCCCGCGAGCAGGTCGAGGTAGCGCTCGCCGCGCTCGTCCACCACCCACGAGCCGTCGCCCGCGGTGAGCGTGACGGGCAGCGGGGCGTAGTTCGGGGCGAGGAAGGACTTCATCGCCGGATCTCGAGGGTGCAGCACTTGGCGCCGCCGCCGCCCTTGAGGAGCTCGGACGTGTCGACGGGGATGGGACGGTAGTCGCGGGCCCGGAGAGCATCGGCGAGGTCCACGGCGCCGGGGGCCACGACGACGTTCTCGCCGTCGCTCACGGCGTTGAGGCCGAGCGCCACGGCGTCGCGGTCCGTCGCGAGGATCGCGTGCGGGAAGCGGCGCTCGAGCTCCTCGAGGGAGGCCGCGGAGAAGGCGCCGGGGTAGTAGGCGATCTGGTCCGGCGCGAACACCGCGAGGGCCGTGTCGAGGTGGTAATAGCTCGGGTTGGTGAGCTCGAGCGTGACCACCTCGCGGTC
>JAAYZM010000028.1 GCA_012514835.1 Actinomycetales bacterium | reverse complement strand
TGAGCACGTCTACCTCGAACTCCCACCCGTCCGCGAGATGCTCCTCGAGCGCGGCGACAGGGTCGAGGTCGTGCGGGGCGCGGAACGCGGCGGCGAGCACCTCGACGCCGCGCACGCGGTCCACGCGGAACACCCGTCGGGCCTGGGCGGCGTGCGAGAAGCACAGCAGGTACCAGCGCCCGTAGCGGACGACGACGGCCCACGGGTCCGCCTCGACGTCCAACACGGTGCCTGCTTCGGTGCGGTAGTCGAGGCGCACCCGGTGGCCGGACACGCTCGCGTCGACCAGGGTGGCCGCCGTGGCGGAGTCCGGCCTGACGGCGCCGCGGTCCTGGGCGGGTGCCGTGGCGCGGCGCACGGACTCGGCCTGGGCCGCGACGGGCTCGGGCAGCGCGCGCAGGATCTTGCCGAGCGCGCTGCCCACCGGGTCCTCGGGGTCGCCTGCGCGGTGGTGGCCGTCGAGGGTGGCCATGACCAGGCCGAGCGCCTCGCGCGAGGAGAACGTCAGCGGCGGGAGGCGCACCCCGCGACCCACCCGGAAGCCGCCGTACGGCCCGCGCACGGACTCGACGGGGATGTGGGCCTCGCGCAGGATCCCGACGTAGCGGCGGGCCGCGCGTTCCGAGACACCGAGGCGCTCACCGAGCCGCGCAGCGGTGATGCCCGGGCTCGACTGGATGACCTCGAGGGCCAGGAGGGCTCGGGCGGTGGGGCCGGCGCCGTCGTCGGACACGAAAGTTCCTTCCCAAAGCGGAAGCGGAACGTCCGGAACCCACCCTAGCGTCCGTTTCATGAGCACCGACACCTCGCTGGACACCAGCATCCGCGAGCCGGCCCCCGACGCCGGCGAGAGCGAGACGATCCTGTTCGCCATGGACCGCGCCCGCGCACAGTTCGCCTGGAAGCTCGGCGGTCTCGACGCCGAAGCCCTCGGGCGCACCTTCCCGCCCTCGACCATGACGCTCGGGAACCTCCTCAAGCACCTCGCGTTCGTCGAGGACTTCTACGCCGCCGAGCACGCCGCGGGCCACTGGCGCGACCACAGCGACAGCCCCACCTTCCCGTGGGCACCGGAGCACTTCGCGACCGACCCCGAGTGGCCGTGGCACAGCGCCGCCGACGACGCACCCGAGCACCTCTACGCCGTCTACCGCGACGCGGTCACCTTCGCGCGTGAAGCGTGGACGACGGCGGTCACCGAGCGCGGCCTCGACGCACCGACACTGTCCGACGGCGACCCCCGGACACTGCGCCGCGTGCTCGTGGATCTCGTCACCGAGTACTCGCGGCACGCCGGCCACGCCGACGTGTTCCGCGAGGCCGTGGACGGGCTGGTCGGGGAGGACCCGCCGCAGGACTGACCCGGTTGCGGGACGCGCCGCGCCCCGCGATGCCCGTGCCTGCCCGCGGCGGGGATGCGACGATGGACGCATGCAGACCCTGATCCGCATCATCATCACCGGCGCCGCGATCTGGCTGGCCACGTGGCTCCTGCCCGGCATGGAGCTCGTGGGCGCCGACGGCTTCTGGCCCACGGTGGGCGTGCTCGCCGTCGTCGCGATCGTATTCGGGCTCGTCAACGCGTTCGTGAAGTCCGTGGTGAAGGTCCTCGCGTTCCCGCTCTACATCCTCACGCTCGGGCTGCTCGCGATCGTGGTCAACGCCCTCATGCTCATGCTCGCGGCGTGGATCACCACGTTCCTCCCGTGGGGCTTCACGATCGACAACTTCGGCACCGCCGTGCTCGGCGCGCTGATCGTCGCGGTCGCCACGTTCCTGCTGAACATCTTCTTCGGGGTGCCCGCGAAGTCCGCTCAGCGGGCCGTCTCCAAGCGCTGAAGCTTCCAGCGTCTCGACTCCACCACGTCCGCGTCGCCGATCACTTCCTTGAACTCGTCCCTCCATGCCTTGATCGAGGGATCATCGGATTGGTCTGCCCTCCAGCCCAAGATCTCGTACTCCTCGGTGCTGTGCGACTGCGAGGCTGAGCCCTGAGCGCTCTCACGCGCGTGGCCCTTGACCGTGGTGTGCAGCGGGCCGTCGGGGTTGTCCTTCCCGTCGAACTGCGGCACGGCGTCAGTGTGGTGCTCAAAGCTGATCGTCTGCGTGGTGGCCTTCGTGGTGCGCGCGCCCACGGGCGATCCCACCGTCATCGTCAGGGCAACCGCGAAGCCAGCGTGCGCCGCGATGTCCATGGCGACCATCCCGCCCTGCGAGTGGCCCACGAGCACCACGGGCTCGTCCTTACCGATCCCCGCGCGCCTCATCGCGTCGATCACCGCCTCGGTCGAGTCCGCGGGCCGGCCACCCATGAGCTCGAGATTCGAGGGAAGGTCAGAGGGATCACTACCTCCCGCTCCCCAGTCCTGGGTGCCGGGGATGCTGACGATCCACGCGACCGTGCCGTCAGCCTTGTCAACCCTCTCCACGAGGACCGAGGCACTCCCGTCAGCCTCTTCGAGGCTCGTGAGGCGAGCCGTGAGGTCCTCGAAGCCGTCCGGCGGTGGGGCCTCGGTGCGGGAGCCAATGACGGGCAGCGCACGAATCTCGTGCTCCGGGAGCATGGCGTCGATCCGGTCGCTCAGCATGCCCGCGAACCACGGCACCGGATCGTCGCCGAGCAGCCGAAACCCCGGGGTCAAGAGGCTGGCCCGGTACGCCGTGACACGAGCGAGTCGCTCCATGGTCTTGGTGGGAACGTCTCCTCCGGCAATCCAGCTGGCCCCGTCCCAAAACGCCTTCACAGCGAGCACCGGGGTGTAGTCCCACACCCACGGCGGGAGGTGTACAAACCCAGGGATGAAGGCGCGGCCGACGGCGCCCCACAGCTTCGAGGTGAAGTCATCCGACTCCTCGTACTGCGCGCGGGCTGACCGCACCTGCCGCGCCAGGTCAAGCAGATCGTCCGCGAGCGCGCGCGTCCCGTGGGCCGAGCTCCGGATCGGCTCGAGCTCGATCCGGGCACGCTGCGCCGCCTCGGCAGCGCTGGTCTGCTCAGGGGCGGGCCGCAAGGGTAGGTACGACCAGTCGTCGAGCTTCTGCTGGATCCCGTTCAGTACCGTCCAGGCGGTACCCAGGGAGGTCGCGGCCGAGTCGAGCGACTTCGCGCACGCCTCGAGGTCATCGAGACGCGCCCGGGTACCACCCGGGCCACCGGTGACGACGAGCTCCTCGCTGCCCGGCCTGGGTGAGGCCACCGCGACGGGGGGCGGTGGGGCGTTGTGCCGCAGCGTCGTCGTCACCATGGCAGCCCCGCCTGGTCACGCGCCGTCTGGGCCGCCCGCACGGAGCTGTCCGCAGCATCGATGAGGGGACCGAGGCGCCGCACCAGCGCGATCTGGTCATCGAGAATCTGGTGGTAACCGGCCGAGGCGTCCGACACCCAGCTCCCCACGCGGGCACGTCGCAGGGCGAGCACGGCGTCGGACACGTGTCCCCGCACCCGGTCGAGCTCCCCTGGCAGGCCGCCCCGCACCTGGCTGTCTGTGCACTGCTCCATGAATGACATGGCAGCGACCGTAGGGGCGAGCCGAACCCTCCGTCCGGAACGCACGAGCGGCCTGTGGAACACCGTGCGCCGTCGCGAATCGAGGGCGACACGAAGTCCCGGAATCCCAGGGCACAAAGGTGTGCGTGGCAGTGCCCGACGACGGATAGCCTCGCCCGATGGCCCGCAACTCGTTCGCACCCCGCTCCTGGTCAGGGACGCTTCTCGTGACGGGTTCCGCGGTGCTCTTCGCGTTCAACGGCGTGGTCTCCAAGACGGCCCTCCAGGCGGGGCTGTCCACGATGCACCTGGTGCAGATGCGCACGGCGGGGGCGGCGCTCCTGATGTTCGCGGTCGCGTTCGCCGTGAACCGGCGCGGCCTTCGCGCGACGGGCCGGGAGCTTGCGGGGCTCGCAGCGCTGGGCGTGGTGGGTGTCGCTCTCGTGCTGTGGCTGTACCTCGTGGCGATCGAGCGACTGCCCGTCGGCATCGCCCTGCTGCTCGAGTACACCGCTCCGCTGCTCGTGGCCCTGTGGGCGCGGTTCGTGCTCGGCGAGCGTGTGCGAAGCCGCGTGTGGTTGGCCCTCGCGCTGACCCTGATCGGCCTGACGATGGTGGCTCAGGTGGGTCGCGGCTTCTCGCTCGACGTCGTGGGAGTGGCC
>JAAYZM010000224.1 GCA_012514835.1 Actinomycetales bacterium | reverse complement strand
TCTCCTCGTCGGGGTTCTCGACGTAGCCGAGCACGAACACGTACTCGCGTGACTCGCCCGGTGCGAGAGTGACCTCGAGGGCGTGCGACGCGATCGGGTACCAGCCGGACGCCACGGAGTCGGTCGCGGCACCGGCGAACGGCACGGTGGCCTCACCGAGGGAGTTGTAGGCGCCCACGAAGGAGTCGCGGTCCGTGTCGAAGCCCACCACGGGGGCGTTCACGGCGTACACGGCGTAGTGGTCGCGGCGCTCGCGGTACTCGGTCTTGTGATAGATCGCGGCACCGTGCGGGGAGTCGAGCTCGACCTCGACCTCGCCGATCGACAGGTTGCGCTGGTAGTTGGTCTGGTCGTCCTGCGCGTTCCAGAGGCAGAACTCCGCGAAGGAGAACAGCTTCACGGA
Source organism: Actinomycetales bacterium (assembly GCA_012514835.1). Lineage (GTDB taxonomy): Bacteria > Actinomycetota > Actinomycetes > Actinomycetales > Cellulomonadaceae > JAAYZM01. The sequence continues at coordinate 4,493 of JAAYZM010000224.1, read as the reverse complement.
CTTCTGGCCGTCGGACGTGTTCGTGACGGTGACCTTCTGGACCTCGGCCGTCTCGCCGAGCGGCACGAAGTACAGGGTGTCGACGCTCAGCCCGCCGCGCGCGCCGGTGATGCGCGTGTAGCCGAGCCCGTGGCGCGTCTCGAAGTGGTCGAGGTCCGCCTTGACGGGCAGCCACGAGGGGGTCCACACGTCACCGCCGTCGTTGACGTAGAAGTAGCGGCCCCCGGCGTCGGCGGGGATGTTGTTGTAGCGGTACCGCGTGAGGCGGCGCATGCGCGCGTCGCGGTAGAAGGAGTAGCCGCCCGCCTGGTGCGAGATGAGCGAGAAGAACTGCTCGGAGCCCAGATAGTTGATCCACGGGTACGGCGTGTGGGGGGTGGTGATGACGTACTCGCGGGCTTCGTCGTCGAAGTGTCCAAACTGCATGGCGCAGGCTCCTGAAAAGTGGTGTCCCCGGGTGGTTGCGAGAGCGCTCCCACCGCTCGCACGCGGCCATCATAGCCGCGAACGCACCCCCGAAGAACAGCATTCGGGCCCAGATCCTGAGCCCGTCCGGCCCCCCGCACGGCGCGGGGCGCTAGCGTGGCCCCGTGCTGCTCTCCGACCGCGACATCCGCGCCCAGCTCGACTCCGGCCGCGTGGTCCTCGACCCGTACGAGCCGGGCATGATCCAGCCCGCGAGCATCGACGTGCGCCTCGACCGCTTCTTCCGCCTGTTCGACAACCACAAGTACTCCGTGATCGACCCGGCCCAGGAGCAGCCCGAGCTCACGCGCCTCGTCGAGGTCGAGCCGGACCAGCCGTTCGTGCTGCACCCGGGGGAGTTCGTGCTCGCCGCGACGTACGAGCAGGTGACGCTGCCCGACGACGTCGCCGCCCGCCTCGAGGGCAAGTCCTCCCTGGGACGCCTCGGGCTCCTGACCCACTCGACGGCCGGCTTCATCGACCCGGGCTTCTCGGGCCACGTGACCCTCGAGCTGTCGAACGTCGCGACGCTGCCCATCACGCTGTGGCCGGGCATGAAGATCGGCCAGCTGTGCTTCTTCCGGCTGTCCTCGCCCGCCGAGGAGCCGTACGGCTCGGCCCGCTACGGCTCGCGCTACCAGGGCCAGCGCGGCCCCACGGCGTCCCGCTCGTCGCTGAGCTTCCACCGCACGCAGGTGTGACGGTGTCCCTCGCGGCGGCGCTCGCGGCCGACCCGGACGCCCGTTCGCGGCACCTCCTCGTGCTGCGCGCCGGTGCAGAGACGGAGATCCTGGGCGAGCTCGCGCGTGCCAGGTTCACCGCGGCGCGGTGGGAAGGCTCCGCCGACGACGGCGCCCCCCGGGTGCTGCGCCTGTCCCGCCACTCGACCCTCGCGGGACCGTTCGCGGTGGGCCGCGCCGAGTCGATGGACCTCCAGCTGCCCGCGTGGGGCGAGGTCGCGTGGGTGGTGCGGGCCCCGCGCGAGCGCGGCGATCCGCCGTGGGACGTGGGCGGGGACCGTGACGGGCTCAAGCGCGTGTTCGCGGCCGGAGAACCGGTGCGCGACGAGGCGCGCGTGGTCGAGTGGCTCGTGGACGTGGCCCGGCACCTCGACGGCGCCGTGCGGTTCGGTGACCCGGGGGCCGTCGTCGTCCCCGACCCCCTCGCCGAGGTGGACACCACCGTGTACTCGGGCGTGTGGCTCGAGCCCGACGCGGCGCTCCAGGTCGCGCGCCGGGTGGCCGCACAGGCCCGGCTCGCCACGGAGCCGCACGGGTGGGCGGGCCCGGCGCCCGTGGACCTGCGCACGCTCGGGGTGGCGCCGCAACCCGAGGCCGAGCGGGTGGCCCTGCACGCGGACGCGGACACGAGCGACCTCGCGGCCGTCCGCGGCCCGGACGAGCTGGACGGTTACGGGATCGAGATCGACCTCGACATCGACGGGATGATCTCGTTCGAGGCCTACGGGGAGACCGACCCGCCGCCCGCCGTCGTCGGCGAGACCTGGGCCGCGCACGGCGTGGTCGCGTACCGCGTCACGTGGTTCTGGGACGACGACGACGAAGCCCACGCAGAACGTCCCCCGATGGAGCTGCGGGTCGCACGCGGGCGGGCCGCCCCGCTGGTCGACTCCCTCGTCGCCGCCCTCGCGGAGGCCACGGCACCGACCGTCGCGCTCACCTCGGTGGGCTTCCCCGCACGCTGAGCCCGGGCGGCGAGTGACCTGGGGGTTGGTATTCTGAGCCCGGTTCCGACGGCGCGCGCCTGGGGCCAGCCCAGACCACCCGCCCAGAGCCCCGGACGGAGCGGCCTTGCTCGTACTCCTCATCGCCCACGCAGTGGCGGCGCTCGGCGCGCCCACACTCGTGCGGCTGATGGGACGTCGCGCGTTCTGGGTCCTCGCGCTCGTGCCCGCGAGCGCGGCCGCGTGGGCGCTGACCCACACGCGGGCCGTGATGCGCGGCGAGGGCCCCGTCGAGGTGATCGAGTGGATCCCCGGGCTGGACCTCGCGCTCGCGTTCGAGCTCGACACGCTCTCGTGGTTCATGGCCCTGATCGTGGGCGCGATCGGCTCGGTCGTGCTGATCTACTGCTCGAGCTACTTCTCCGCGACGGCGGGCGGGCTGGGCCGCTTCGGTGGCGTGCTGGTCGCGTTCGCGGGCGCGATGCTCGGGCTCGTCGTGGCGGACGACATGCTCCTGATGTTCATCTTCTGGGAGCTCACCACCGTCTTCTCCTACCTGCTGATCGGCCACTACGCGGACCGCAAGGCGTCCCGCCGTGCGGCGATGCAGGCGATCGTCATCACCACGGGTGGCGGCCTCGCGATGCTCGTGGGCGTCATCATCCTCGGGGACGCGGCGGGCACGTACCGGCTCAGCGAGCTCCTCGCGGACCCGCCGTCGGGCACCGCCGTGACCGTCGCCGCGGTGCTCGTCCTCGTGGGCGCCGTGACGAAGTCCGCGCTCATCCCCTTGCACTTCTGGCTCCCCGCCGCGATGGCGGCCCCGACCCCCGTGAGCGCGTACCTGCACGCCGCGGCGATGGTCAAGGCCGGCGTGTACCTCGTGGCCCGGTTCGCCCCGGGCTTCGCGGACCTCGCGGCGTGGCGGGCGATCGTCATCACGCTCGGGCTCGGTTCGCTCCTGCTGGGCGGGTACCGGGCGCTGCGCCAGAACGACCTCAAGCTCGTGCTCGCGTTCGGCACGGTCTCCCAGCTCGGGTTCCTCGTGTTCCTCGTGGGGCTCGGCACGCAGGCCGCGGCGCTCGCGGGGCTCGCGATGATCGGCGCGCACGCGCTGTTCAAGGCCGCGCTGTTCCTCGTGGTGGGTGTGGTGGACTCGGCCACCGGTACGCGCGACCTGCGCCGCCTGTCCGGCGTGGGCCGCGCCATGCCCGTCACGGCCGTGGCGGCGGGTCTCGCGACGGCCTCCATGATCGGCCTGCCGCCGTTCGCGGGCTACGTCGCCAAGGAGGCCGCGCTCGAGGCCCTCTGGCACGACGGCGGCACGGGGGCGGGCGTCACGGTGCTGGTCGCGATGGTGGTCGGTTCGGCGTTGACCGTCGCGTACGGACTGCGGTTCTGGTTCGGTGCGTTCGGGCCGGCCGCGCGCGGTGTGGTCCCCCTGCCCGAGCCCGACGACGGCGTGTGGCCGCCGCTGCAGGTGTCACGCCCGAGCCTCCTGCTGGTCGGCCCCGCGGCGACGCTCGCGCTGCTCGGCCTGGCCGCGGCGCTCGTGCCGCACTTCGGCGAGGACCTGCTGGGGCCGCACGCGGCCGCCTACCCGGGCGACCCGGGCCACCTGACCCTGTGGGGCGGCGTCGGGCCGGCGCTGCTGCTGACGCTGGTCGTCCTGACGGCCGGTGGGCTGCTGTTCTGGCAGCGGGCGCGCGTCGAGGGGTGGCAGTACCACATCCGGGTGGGCGCGGACGCCGACCGGATCTACCGCCGGATGATGCGCCGCCTGGACGACTTCGCCGCGGACGTCACCGGTCTGACCCAGCGTGGTTCGCTCCCGTTCTACCTGGGCACGATCCTGCTGGTGCTGGTGGCGTTGGAGGCCGGGTCGCTGCTGTCGGACCCGCCGGAGATCGGAGCCTGGCGCCTCTGGGACACCCCGGTGCAGGCCCTGGCCGGTCTGCTCACCGCGGGCGCCGCCGTGCTGGCCGCGCGGGCCCGCCGTCGCCTCAAGGCGATCATCCTGGCCAGCGTGTGCGGCTACGGCATGGCTGCGCTGTTCCTGCTGCACGGCGCCCCGGACCTGGCGCTCACGCAGGTGCTGGTGGAGACCGTCACGCTCGTCGTGCTGGTGCTCGTGCTGCGGCGCCTGCCCCCGTACTTCTCGGTGCGTCCGCTCGCGGCGAGCCGCTGGGTGCGTCTGGCGATCGGCCTGGCCGTCGGCCTGGTGGTCGGTGCGATGGCGGTGCTCGCGCCGGCCGCGCGGGTGCACGAGCCGGTCTCGGTGGACTTCCCCGAGGAGGCGTACGTCTACGGCGGCGGCCGGAACGAGGTCAACGTGACGCTCGTC
>JAAYZM010000002.1 GCA_012514835.1 Actinomycetales bacterium | reverse complement strand
GGAGCCCGGGCATCGACGAGCGTAACAGCGCTGCCGCGCGTGCCGGGAGCTACCGAGCAGCCGTCCGGCTCGATGATCCTCGTGGGCCAGGTCGTTGGCCAGGACGGGGAAGCGATCGGCGGCGCCAGCGTGTGGATCGAGTCCGCGTCCGATCGCGCAACGGAGACCGACACCGATGGACGGTTCGCCTTCGACGGGCTGAGCCCTGGAGGCTACGTCCTGATGGCGAGGAAGGGCGAGCTGACGGGCGGGCCGCATCCGGTCCGAGTCGCCGGGAGCTCCGCGCCCGTGGTGATCAGGCTCGAGCCAGGGGTCGCCGCGCGGGTGACCGTGCTCGATGACGCGAGCCAGCCCATCGAAGGCGCCGTGGTGTGGGTCCTGGGGGATCCGATGACCGCGCAGACCGATGCGCAGGGGACCGCACGCCTGGCAGGGCTCTCGCCGGGCTGGCTCGAGCTCGAGGCCCAGGCGCACGGCTTCGCGCCGGGTCGCATGTCGACCATCCTCGACGCGGCTGGCGCCGAGGGGCGAGTCACGATCACGCTGGCCAAGGGCGTCCCGGTCGCGGGCCGGGTTCGTGACGTGCGCGGGGTTGGCATCCCCGGCGTGCAGGTGTTCGCCGTGCCCGCAGGCCACCTCCTGGAGCGTCAGGCCCGCGCCTCCGCGGTGACGGGCGCCGACGGGACCTTCTCGATCGCGGCGATCGCGCCAGGCGCGTACTGGTTCGCGTTCGTGCGCGACGGACGCCGCGAGACCCGCACCTCGGGCCGGCTGGTCGAGCGCGCCGTCGACGATCTCGAGATCGTGATGGACGACGGTGCGCTCGTGGCCGGCGCCGTGGTCGATCCGGACGGCAGGCCGGCGTCGCATGCGACGGTGCACCTCGAGCCCCTCGACGACCACCTGGGCCTGCTGCGGCCGCGTAAGACGAGCAGTGGCGCGGACGGGGCCTTCGAGCTCCGAGGACTATCGGAGGCGCGATACGCACTCCACGCGGAGTCCGAGGCCGGGGTGAGCCAGGTGTACGTGATCGATCTCGACGCTCGCGAGCCTGCTCCGCGACACCTCGGCCTGGTGATCGAGTCCGCCGTCGAGATCGCTGGGGTCGTGGTCGACGACACGGGCGCCCCGGTCCCCGGGATCATCGTCCAGGCGAGGAGCCAGGAGCGAGCGAGCACGTTCGCCTCGTCGGCGACGACGGGTGCCGGTGGCGAGTTTCTGATCGAACACCTCCCGACGGGGCGCTTCACGGTGTGGGCCGGTCGCGAGGAGCGGCCCGCCGATCAAGGCATCGAGGTCATGGCGGGTGATCACGACGTGCGGCTCGAGGTCTCGCGCGCGGGTGCGATCCGCGGCGAGGTCGTGCTCGACGCGACCGGGGCCGCACCAGGGCGCTTCCGGATCCGGCTGGAGGCGCCCGACCAGCGCCCGCTGCGAACGTCGGGCGGCGAGGATGGCAAGTTCGAGGTTCGTGGGCTCTGGCCCGGCGAGTACACGCTCGTGTTCTACGGGCCCGAGCTCGTCGAGACGCGGACCGCCCCGGTCGCGCTGTCGCCCGGCGAGACGCTCGATCTCGGACGCGTACGCGTGCAGCGCGGCCGCACGATCTCGGGCCAGGTCGTGGATGGGGCGGGCCGGCCGGTGGCGGGCGCGAAGGTCCGTATGGGGCGCGGGCCCTTCGCGTGGCCGACGTTCGATGACAGCCTGAGCGAGGTGCGGTCCACCGTGTCCGATACCCGCGGTGCGTTCTCGATAGTCGGGCTACAGCCGGCGACGTCGCATATCTCGATCGAGGCCGAGCATCCGCGGCACGGCCGTTCGCTCACCGTCGACGTCCCGGGCGGCGTCGCGGATCCACCTCCGGTCACGCTCGTGCTGCGCGGCGTGGGCTCGGTCGTGGGCATGGTCGTCCAGGCGGGCCAGCCGCTCGCGCACGCCCTCATCGGCGCGGGCGATCCCGAGCTCGCCGGCTCGACCACCGACGAGAGAGGCCAGTTCCTGCTCCCCGCCGTTCCCGAGGGCGCGCTCGTGTTGCGCGTGTTATCGCCGCCCGACTACCGCGCTCACACGCACACGGTGCAGGTGGTAGCGGGCGCGCAGAGCCGCGTGACGATCGACGTGCCTGCGGGGAACGTCTCGCTGGCGGCCATGGTCCGCCCGGACGCCTCCGCCTCGTTCGCCTTCGCAGAGGTCATGCTGTTTCAGGGCGACAGGGCGTTCTCGAATCGCAGGGAGCTCATCGCCCGCTACATCAGCGGCGGCCAGGGGGCCGGGATCTGGAGCGGGCCTTCGACCCCGCCACTGCGCTTCGAGAGGCTCGCTCCGGGTGACTACACGCTGTGTGCGGTCCCGCTGACGCAGGATCCGTTCGC
>JAAYZM010000223.1 GCA_012514835.1 Actinomycetales bacterium | reverse complement strand
CCGAGCTGCCGACCGTGGGCATCGACCCGGGCGCGTTCGGGCGCAGCCTCGACGTCGAGGAGATCGCCGGTTCCATGGCCTCGATGCACGACGGCGAGGTCGCCGTGCGCGAGACCGACGCGAAGGCGCACGGGTGGCACGTGGGCGACGAGCTCACGGTGCGCGGCGAGCTGGGCGAGCAGGTGGTCCGGATCGGTGCCGTGCAGAACACGGGCGCGATGGACGCCGCGGTGCTGCTGCCCGAGGACGTCTTCGCGGAGCTCGCTCCCCCGACGTACACGTTCGTCGCGGTGCTCATGGTGAGCGGAGAGCCCGGGGTCGCCGCCCAGGACGTGCGGGCCGGGCTCGTGGACACCGTCGCACCGTTCGTGGTGCTGTCCGTGCTCGACGGCGAGGAGTTCGCGTCCTCCCTGGCCGCGCAGGTGGGACAGGTCCTCGTGATCCTCTACGCCCTGCTCGGGCTGTCGATCGTGATCGCGGTGCTGGGGATCGTCAACACGCTCGCCCTGTCGATCATCGAGCGCACGCGCGAGATCGGGCTGCTGCGGGCCGTGGGGCTCGGGCGCCTCCAGCTCGCGGGGACCGTGACGATCGAGTCGGTGCTCACCGCGGTGTTCGGCACCCTCGTGGGCGTCGCGGTGGGTGTGGGCCTCGCGACCACCCTGCCGCGCGTGTTCGCGGACGAAGGACTCTCGGTGCTGTCCGTCCCGGCCGCTGCGCTCGGGGCGACGGTCGGGCTGGCCGCCGTCGTCGGCGTCCTTGCCGCGCTGTGGCCCGCGGTCCGCGCGGCCCGCCTGCCCGTGCTGGACGCCGTGTCCTACGAGTAGACAGGTGCGGGGCCGGCGCGCAGACCCTCCCTGCGCGCCGGCCCCGAGCTTGGTGCCCCCTGCTGGTGTGTGGTTACGAGAAGTCGAGGTGGGCGTCGGCGACCGCGATGACGGACCACGTACGGCCATCCTCCGCACCGAGCTCGTACGTCGGGACGAGCACCACGGACCCGTCGCCGAGGTGGTGCTGGGCGAGGCCGAGCCGCTCGGTCACGATCGTGACGTTCTCGACCGGCCAGTCGAAGGACGTGCCCGGTGCCGGGACGGACGGGGCGCCAGAGCGCGGAGCCGCCACACGGGTCATCGCGGGGCCTATCCAGCCGAGCGGGTAGACCTGGTTCGACGCACCGAAGCGCGGGTCGCTCAGGCGCTCGACGGCCTCGGCCGGGCTCACGACGTCGTACTCGCCCAGCTCGACGAGGTTCGCGAGCGAGCCCCACACCGACTGCGTGCCGGCGCCCGTGAAGCTCAGGCCCCACTGGTCGCCCGTGCGCTGGCCGTCCACCACGAGGTACGCCGTGACGTTCGAGTAGTCCGTCGAGCCGTACGACTCGGGGTCGGACGCCTCGAGCTCGAAGGACGCGGGGTCGAGACCGAGCGTCACGAGCACCTCGGTGGCCGCGTCGATCGCGTCGTCACCCTGGACCGCGTCGCCGAGGTCGCGCTCCGTGCACTCCCCGTCGCCCTCGGAGTCGCACTTCCACGGGTCCGTGGACGGGTCGTAGTAGTTGAAGGACGCGAGCCCGTCGGAGTAGACGGACAGGTTCGGCTCGCCGCTCTCGTACGTGCCGACCATGAAGAAGCCGTCGTCGTCACGCACGTCGCCCTCGACGCCGAGCGCCTTCGCGAGCTCGAGCACCGTCTGCTCGCTGACCACGCTCTTCGCGTCGTAGCCGTACGCGACGGCCGTGCCGCCCGAGGTGGACAGACCCGACTGCGAGAACACGGTGCGGCCGGCGGACCAGGACATGTAGGCCATGTCCGCGCCGCCGCCCATCGCGCGCTCGCTGCCGCCCATGCCTGTGCCCATGCCCATGCTCGGGGACGCGCCCTCGGTGGCCATCTCCGGGTTGGCCGAGGCCACGCTGTCGCTCGCTCCCCCGCCGCCGAGCGAGATGGGGGGCAGCGCGCCGCCCTCATCACCGCTCGCTGGGCTCGCCACCATCGACGTCGCAAAGCCGCCGCCGAGGGCGAATCCGCTCACACCGATCGCGAGCGCGCCGGCGCTCGCCGCAGCGATCTGGAAGGCCCTGGGGGTCCGACGACGGCGAGCCGTGAGCTCGTCCTCGACGCCGGCCCGCGCGGTCACCGCGTGGCGCAGGGACTCGTGGTCGGGGGTCAGGTCTGCCGCAGGGTCCGCGGCGCGCAGGCGGGCGAACGCCTCGCCGTCACGCTTGCTCGTGCTCATGGTGTCCTCCTGGTCGCGGACGAGATGGGTCTCTGCTCGGGTCTATGTCGCCGGAGCGCGCCGTCTTGCACGCGGGTGGTGCGCGTGCGGGTGAAGACTCACGCGGAGTCGCGGGACTCCCACGCCGTGCGCAGGCGGGAGCGGGCGCGGGACAGGGCCGCGTCGGCGCCGCCGCGCGAGACTCCGAGCACCTCGGCCAGTCCGTCGCCGTCGATGCCCTCCCACGCGACGAGCAGCAGGATGCGGCGGTCGCGGGGCGAGAGCTCCGCGAGGACCGCCCGTACCTCGTCGTCGGTGATGGCGAGGGTTGCGGGGTCGACGTCGTCGTCGGGCTCGTCCGGGACCTGCTCGACGGGGACGGGACGGCCCTTGCGCTGGTGGTTCGCGAGCACGAAGCCCGCCGTGCGGTAGAGCCACGGCAGCTCGGCACCCTCGGGCACGTCGGCCTTGCGCCGCCACGCCGTCGCGAACACGTCCGCCGCGAGGTCTTCCGCCTCTTGCACGCCGGCGCGGCGCGCGAAGTACCGGTAGACGGCCGTCGAGTGCTCACGGAACAGCGCCTCGAACCACACGTCGTCGCGGGGCGTCTCGGCGTCGGCCACCCGGGGCTCCCTCGTTCTCGGCATGCTCTCGCGAGGGGCGGATGCCCCCGTGGTCGAAGTATGTCCCGAACCCGGGCGTTCTTGCAGTCGCGTCAGAACGCGGCGAGCCGGCGCCCCACGCCCACCAGCTCGACCACGCCCAGGGCGTCGAGCTCAGCCGGGGTGTGCCACGCGGCGCCGTCCGTCGAGCCGTCGACCTCGGCGCACAGCTCTCCTCCCGTCACGTGGGCGCGGTAGACGATGCGGATCCAGTGCATGTCCGGCAGCCCGGGCGCTCGGTCGGCCGCGGGCATCACGATCGAGTCCACACCGATCAGCTCCTCGAGCTCGACCCGCAGGCCCGTCTCCTCGAGCACCTCGCGGACGGCCGCGTCGCGCGGGTCCTCGCCGGGGTCGATGCCACCGCCGGGCAACGTCCAGACGTCTCCGCCCGGGGGTGCGAGGTGCGACAGCAGCACCCGCCCTTCGTCGTCGTGCACGATGGCGTAGGCGGCGACTCGCAGCTCCATGGGGCGACGGTACCCGCGCGAGAAGGCCCCCGCCGGTGAGGACGGGGGCCTTCTGGGGAGCCGCCTAAGAGAATCGAACTCTTGACCTTCTCATTACGAGTGAGACGCTCTGCCGACTGAGCTAAGGCGGCGGACAGCGCGCCTACTCTACCCAGCGATCGCCGATGCGCCAAAGCGAGAGGGTGCGATCAGCACCACAGGCCGTCGTCGGGCACCGTGCCGTCCACGAGGAACGCGTCGACCGCGCCGTCGATGCACTCGTTGGAGCGCCCGTACGCCGTGTGGCCCTCGCCCTCGAAGGTCACGAGCACGCCCGAGTCGAGGAGCTTGGCGAGGTTCTGGCTCCACGCGTACGGGGTGGCCGGGTCGTTGGTGGTGCCGATCACCACGATGGGCGGGGCGCCCGCGGCGGAGAAGTCGTCGGGCAGTCCCTGGGGCGGGACGGGCCAGCGCGCGCACGGCAGCTCCGCGAAGCCGAACGCCCCGCCGAGCGTCGGGGCCACCTCGATGAGCTCTTCGGCCTCGGCGCGCATCGCGGCGGGATCGGAGTCGCCCCGACCGTCCGCGCAGTTGACCGCGTAGAACGCCTCGGTCTGGTTGGTCAGGTAGGTGCCGTCCTCGGCGCGGTCGAAGTAGAAGTCCGCGAGGTACAGCAGCGTGTCGCCCGTGCCCTCGAGGATCGCCTCGCGCAGCGCGTCCGTGAGGAAGGACCACGAGCGGTTGTCGTAGAGCGTGACCGCGATGCCGTAGAACAGCAGCGTCGCGGTGAGCCCCCGGGCGGGATCGCTCGTGGGGATCGGGGACTTCTTCGCGCGCTCGGACAGGTCGGTGATCCGCTGCAGCCCGTCCTCGACGGAACCCGTGAGCGGGCACTGGTCCTGGGTCTGGCAGTACGCGACGTAGTTGCGCAGCGCGCGCTCGAAGCCCTCGGCCTGGCCCAGGTTCAGCTCGCGCGGCGTCAGGGTGGGGTCCACCGCGCCGTCGAGCACGAGCCGGCCCACGTGCTCGGGGAAGAGCGTCGCGTACGTCGCGCCGAGCTGCGTGCCGTAGGAGTAGCCGAGGTAGGTGAGCGTCTCGTCGCCGAGGATCGCGCGCAGCACGTCGAGGTCCTTCGCGGCCGAGACGGTGCCGACGTGGCCCAGTGCGCGTCCCGTGTTCTCGGCGCACGCCGCCCCGAACTCCTCCCACGCGGCGAGGGCCGCGTCGAGACCGGCGTCGCTGGCGTGGTCGAAGTCGCGGCCGAACAGCGCGTCCTTGCCCGCGGCGTCGAGGCACTCCACGGGGTGCGAGGCGCCCACGCCGCGAGGGTCGAAGCCGACGACGTCGTACGCCTCGAGGACCTTCTCCCCGAAGAGGGCCGACGCCTGCTCGGCGAGATCGACCCCCGAGCCGCCCGGGCCACCGGGGTTCACGAAGAGGGTGCCCTGCCGTGCGCCGTCGGCGGGATCCCGCGCGAGCCGGACGGTGATCTCGCCGTCGGCGGGTGCGTCCCAGTCGAGGGGGACGCGCGCGTCCGCGCACTGCAGCTCCCCGCACTCGGTCCAGGACAGCGACTGGGAGTAGAACTCGACGAGCTCGGGCCCGATCCCCTCGGGGACCACGGGCGCGGGCGGCGGGGTGACGGGCGCCTGGTGGCGCGGCGGGGTGCAGCCCGCGAGGAACAGGGCCGCCACGAGGGCCAGGGCGAGCGCTCGTCGCACGGCTGGGCCCCCCGTCATCGTCAGTCGCACCCGGTTACCCTAACTGCCGCGCCTGCGGGCGCAAGGCGAGCGTCATCGCCTCGATCGCGAGCAGCGGGGCGACGTTGCCCGCGAGCCTCGTGCGCGCCACCCCGATCGCGTCCATACGGCGCAACGTCTGCTCGGGGGTCGACGCCGCTGCGAGCTCGCGGACCTGAGCCGCGTGCTCGATGTTCATCAGCTCGACGTCCGCGCCGAGCTGCACCGTGAGGACGTCGCGGAACAGCGAGAGCAGGTCCACCAT
>JAAYZM010000222.1 GCA_012514835.1 Actinomycetales bacterium | reverse complement strand
GTCCGTCGCTCCCACCTCGCTCGAGGTGCGCGCGGGCCGCACGGGTCTCGTGACCGTGACGGTGACGCTCGACAGGGACGCTCTCGAGCGCTCGGTCGAGCCGACGCAGGACCCCCTGGTGAACGTCGTCGGGCCCCTGCCGCGCGACTTCGTGTCGAACGTCTCGGGCTGGCTCGAGGTCGCGCCCTCCGAGGGCAAGGCGCTGCGCGTCCCGGTGCACGTCGCACCGCGACCGGTGTCCGACGTCTCCGGCGCGGACGTCGCGCTCGGCGCCGCGGACTCCGCTCCGCTCGTCCTGTCCGGTCGCGAGGTGTTCCAGCCCGGCTGGTTCGGCCTCACCGCCCCGCTCGAGCTCGTCGCGACGAGCCCGAAGCTCGAGACCAGCTCCGCGGTCACGAGCGGCTCGACGATCGCCTCGGGCGACATCCGGTACGCGGGCTTCGCGTCCGACGTCCCGACGGTCCTGGCCGACGGCGGGACGCTGCAGGACTCGCTCCTGAGCATCGGTGTGGTGACGGACGGGAACTGGGCCACCCTCGGCTCGGCGATGATCCCGCTCGTCGCGACGGACATCGACGGGGACGGGACGTGGGACCTCGAGACGGCGGTCATCAAGGGCGACCCGGCCCAGGACTCGCTGTTCGCGCTCACGTTCGCGGTCACGGGAGAGAACCCCACCACGGGCGAGCTCTCGTGGGGCGACCTGCTCGACTACTACCCGATCAACTGGGGTACCGCGACCGACCTCTCGGTGTTCGACAACAACCAGGTCGTGATCCCCATCGGACCGGGCTGGGTAGGTATCGAGGAGGGCGACACCCCGACGTTCCGCGTCCAGACGCTCTCCCCGTACGCCGAGGCGGACAACGGGATCATCGACGAGGTCTCCTTCACGGCCGACCCGTTCAACCCGCACTACGTGTTCGGTGGCGACTACGTGCTCCCGACCCACGTGGTGAGCTCCGCGTCCAGCGAGGTCACGGTGCACCGCACGGCCAGCACGCCGGAAGAGGGCAAGCTCCTCCTGCTGCACACGCTGAACGCCTCGGGCGACCGTGCCCAGGTGGTCGACGTGACGGCCGACCTGCCGGTCGAGCTCGCCGAGTCCACGACCAAGCTGACCCTCAAGCCGTCCAAGGCGAAGCAGGGCAGCAAGGTCTCGGCCAAGGTGACGGTGCGCTCGACGGGTGACGCCCCGACGGGCACCGTCACCATCACCGAGGGCGACGAGGTCCTCGGCACGGCGACGCTGCACACCCACCGCACGACGGGTCACGCGACGATCCAGCTGCCGCGCGACCTCGCCGTCGGCGAGCACCTCCTGGTGGCCACGTACTCCGGCAACGAGACGGTCGCCCCGTCGAGCGCCGAGGCCACCTTGACCATCAAGGCCAAGAAGGTGAAGAAGGCCAAGACCTCCGTGAAGGTCAAGGCCTCGAGCTGGAAGGTCAAGAAGGGCACGAGCCCGAAGGTCTCCGTGACCGTCAAGAGCTCGAGCTCGAAGAAGCCGACCGGGAAGGTCTACGTCAAGGTCGGCAAGAAGACGATCACGGCCACGCTCTCGGGCGGGAAGGCCACGGTCAGGCTGCCGAAGATCACGAAGACCACCAAGGTGAAGATCACCTACGCCGGTTCGTCGACCCACAAGTCGTCGTCGGCCAGGGTGACCTTCAAGGTCAAGCGGTAGCAGCAACGTCCGGGCCGGGACCCCTCGTCGTCGGGGTCCCGGCCCGGTCACGTCTCAGGGTCGATTCAGGGACCGTTCAGGGGGTTACCGGGTCGTGGCCGCCACCACGGCGCCGCCACGATGGCGGCATGAGCACACAGACACCCATCGCGTACGCACGTTCCCTGGTCAAGGTCTACGGGAAGGGCGAGGCCGCGGTCCGCGCCCTCGACGACGTGGACGTCGACCTGCACCGCGGTGAGCTCACCGCGATCATGGGCCCCTCCGGGTCCGGCAAGTCCACCCTCATGCACTGCCTCGCCGGGCTCGACACCCCCACCTCGGGACAGGTGGTGGTGGGTGGCACCGAGGTCTCGGCGCTGTCCGAGCGACGCCTGACGAAGCTGCGCCGCACCGAGATCGGGTTCGTGTTCCAGGCGTTCAACCTCGTGCCCACCCTGACCGCGCTCGAGAACATCACGCTGCCGCTCGACATCGCGCGCCGGCCCGTGGACCGCAAGCACCTCGACGAGGTGATCGACGCCGTGGGCCTGCGGGACCGCTTGAGCCACCGGCCCGCCGAGCTGTCGGGCGGTCAGCAGCAGCGCGTCGCGTGCGCCCGCGCCCTCGTGTCCCGCCCGTCCGTCGTGTTCGCGGACGAGCCCACGGGCAACCTCGACTCGAACGCCTCGGCCGAGGTGCTCGGGTTCTTGCGCCGCAGCGTCGACGAGCTGGGCCAGTCCGTGGTCATGGTCACGCACGAGCCGACGGCGGCCGCGTACGCGCACCGCGTCCTGTTCCTCGCGGACGGTCGGCTCGTGGGCGAGATCACCGAGCCCACGGCCGCCACGGTGCTCGACGCGCTGCGCGAGCTCGCCCCGCACCGCACCGGCACCCCCGCCGCGAACGGTGCGCTCGCCGGGGCCGGCCGCTGATGCGCCGCGTCGCCGTGCGCGCCGTGCGCGCCCACCTCGTGAAGTTCGCCCTCTCCGTGCTCGCCGTGACCCTCGGCGTGTCCTTCGTGTCCGGGACGTTCGCGCTGCGCGCGATGCTCACGGACACCTTCGACGGGATCGTCGAGGGCTCGATGCTCGCGGACACGTACGTCCGCGGCGCGGGCGGCGCCGCGGTCGACATGATGGACCCGATCGCCCCCGCGCCCGACCTCGTCCCGATCGAGCTCGCCTCCGAGCTCTCGACCGTCGACGGCGTCGAGCTGGCCCTGCCCGAGCTCACGGGCTCGGTGATCCTCGTGGGTGCCGACGGCACGGCCGTCTCGACGGGCGCGGCTCCCAGCTTCGGGCTCGCGTGGACCCCCGAGGACCCGTCCCAGGAGATCGTGGCCGGGACGGCCCCGACCGGCCCCCACGAGATCGCCCTCGAGCCTGCGACGCTCACCACCTCCGGGCTCGCGCTCGGTGACGAGACCCGGATCGTCGTGGCCGGTGAGGTGCGCGACGTGACCGTGGTGGGCGAGGTGGGCGGCCTCGGCCCCGTGAGCGGTGCCACGATCACGGTGCTCGACGCCGCGACGGCCCGCGCCGACTTCGCCCCCGACGGACTGGTGCCCTCGATCGCCGTCCACGGCGCCGGCACCGTGTCCGAGGACGAGCTCACCGCCCGGGTCGCGGCCGCGCTGCCCGACGACGCCGAGGCGCTGACCGGTACGGCCATGCGCGCCGAGTCCTCCGCGGAGATCGCCGAGTCCCTCGGCTTCGTGACGACCTTCTTGCTCGTGTTCGCGCTCATCGCGCTGTTCGTGGGCGCGTTCATCATCGCCAACACGTTCGCGATGGACATCCGCCAGCGCCAGCGCGAGCTCGCGATGCTCCGCGCCGTGGGGGCGTCCCCCGCCCAGGTGTTCGGCTCGGTGCTGGTCCAGGCCACCGTGGTGGGGCTGGTCGGCTCCCTGCTCGGGCTGCTCGGTGGGATCGGGCTCGTCGCGGGGCTCCAGGTGGTGTTCGGCCAGATGGGCATGGAGCTCGCCGGGCAGGTCCCCGTGGACCCGACCACGGTGCTCGTGAGCCTCGCGGTCGGCACGCTCGTGGCCGTCCTCGCGGCCGTGGTCCCGGCACGCCGGGCCGCGCTCGTGCGCCCGGTCGAGGCGATGCGCGAGGACACGGCCGCCACGGAGCGCTCGCTGCGCACGCGTGGCTGGATCGGCACGGCCCTGACCCTCGCGGGCGCCGGGGCGACGCTCGCCGCCGCACTCGCCGGTTCCGACGGCGCGATCGCGGACAACCGCGGGAGCGTGCTCGGTGCGGGCGCGGGCGCCGTCGTCGTCGGGGTCCTGCTCCTCGCTCCCGTCCTCGCCCGGGGGACCCTGCGGGTCCTCGCCGCCCCGTTCACGTGGGCCGTGCGCCCCGTGGGGCGCCTCGCGCAGGGCAACGTGCTGCGCAGCCCGCGCCGCACCGCCTCGACCGCGAGCGCGCTCATGATCGGCATGGCGCTCGTGGGCGCCGTCGCCGTCATGGCCGCCTCGACCCAGGCGTCCATCCGGGACGTGGTCGAGTCGGACTTCACGGCGGACTTCATCGTCACGACCCCCACCCAGATCGTCCCGGCCGGGGCCCTCGAGGCGGTGCGAGCCGC
>JAAYZM010000221.1 GCA_012514835.1 Actinomycetales bacterium | reverse complement strand
GTCGGCTTGACGCCGACGGTGCCCGTGACGGCGCCCGGCTGGCGGATCGAGCCGCCGGTGTCGGAGCCCAGGGCCAGCGGCACCATGAACGCGGAGACGGCGGCCGCCGAGCCACCGCCGGAGCCGCCCGGGATGCGCTCGAGGTCCCACGGGTTGCGCGTGGGACCGTACGCGGAGAACTCGGTGGACGAGCCCATCGCGAACTCGTCCATGTTCGTCTTGCCGAGGATCGGCAAACCCGCAGCCTTGAGCCGCTCGACGAGCGTCGAGTCGTAGGGCGGCACCCAGCCCTCGAGGATCTTCGAGCCCGCCGTGGTGGGCAGGCCCTTCGTGACGACGACGTCCTTGACAGCGATCGGCACGCCCGCGAGCTCTCCGAGCTCCTCCCCCGCGGCGCGGCGGCGGTCCGTCTCGGCGGCGGCCGCGAGGGCACCTTCCGCGTCGACGTGCAGGTACGCGTGCACCGCACCGTCGACCTCGGCGATGCGGTCGAGGTGCGCCTGCGTCACCTCGACGCTCGAGACCTCGCCCGCGGCGAGCAGGCTCGCGAGCTCGGCGGCGGGACGGCGGGTCAGCTCGGCGCTCACGCGTCCTCCCCCAGGATCTGCGGGACGGCGAACTTGCCGTCCTCGGACGACGGCGCGCCCGCGAGCACGTCGGCGATCGCGAGGGGTGCCTCGGGCACGTCCTCGCGCATGGTGTTCACGAGCGGCAGCGGGTGGCTCGTCGCGGGCACGTCGGGGGTCGCGACCTCGCTGACCTTCTCGACGGCGCCGACGATCACCTGGAGCTCGCCGGCGAGGCGGTCGATCGCGGACTCGGACAGGTCGATGCGGGCGAGGGCGGCCACGCGGGCGACCTCGTCTCGATCCAGGGTGGGCATGGGCCCGAGTCTAGTGGGGCGCGCGAGGAGCCTCGGGCACGCCCGGAGGCTCGTACGCGCAGATCGCCTCGACCTTGGGGCCCGACGGCGAGGTGGGGTCGAGGCGGTACCCGAGCCACTCGCGCACGAGCCGGCGCGCGAGCTCCGGGCCGATCACGCGCTGCCCGAGGCACAGCACCTGGGCGTCGTTGGACAGCACGGAACGCTCGACCGAGTAGGAGTCGTGCGCGGTCACGGCCCGCACGCCCGACACCTTGTTCGCCGCGATCGCCACACCGAGGCCCGTGCCGCACACGAGGAGCGCCCGGTCCACCTCCCCCGCGGCCACGAGCCGCGCCGCCTCGACGGCCACGTGCGGGTAGTCGCGCGACTGGGAGGCGACCACGCCGACGTCGCGCACCTCGGCCACCCGGGCGTCGCCGCGGAGCTCGACCGCGAGCAGCTCCTTGAGCTCGAAGCCCGCCTCGTCCGAGCCGACGACGACGCGCCACGGGCGCGGGGCCGGTCCTCTTGTCATGACGGCTCCTCGATCAAGGCAGGGCTGGCCGCGGCGCGAGCGAGCACCTCGCCGACGACCCCGACGGCGAGCGCGAACGAGACCGCACCAGGGTCAGCCGTCCCGATGCTCCGCTCGGCGAGCGGCCGCGCACGGCCGATGCGCGGTGCGAGCCCAGCCGTCGCGGACGCCGCCGCGCTCGCCACGCGCGCGACCCGCTCCACCACGGCGACAGGATGAGCACCGGGACCAGCACCAGGTTCGATGCCCTGCACGGCGGCGAGCTCGAGCTCGTCCGCGACGGGCAGCGCGACGTCGAGCATCGTCTTGTCCC
>JAAYZM010000027.1 GCA_012514835.1 Actinomycetales bacterium | reverse complement strand
GCGAGGCAGGCGACGGCCGACGTCGAGCACGTGATCGTGCTTGAGCCGGTCTCGCCGCTCGCGCCACTGGGGGTGGTACAGGTACTGGCGGCGCCCCGCGTCGTCCGTGCCGAGCGCCTGGACGTGCCCGTTCGGGTAGGGGCAGATCCACACGTCCGTCCACGCGGGCGGGATCGCGAGGGCGCGCAGCCGTTCGAGGGCGTCGTCGTCGGCGATCCGTGCCCCGTCCTCGTCGAGGTACGTGAAGCCCGCGCCCGCCCGACGGCGCGTCCATCCGCGGCCGTTCGGGTCGGACCTGCGCAACCGCACCATGGGCCCAGTGTGCGGTTCCGCCCGGCGTCCCGCTCGCTGACGCCGTTAGGCTCCGGGTCGTGACGACGACGCCGGAGAGTGCCGCGGTATCCCACGTGCCTGCTGAACCGCCGTCCCCGGTGGGCACTCTCGTGTGGGCCCTCGCGTGGGCCAGCATCGCGGCTCTGGGTTTCGTGGTGCTCTCTCTCGAGTGGCAGCGGACGGTGAGCAGCGGTCTCGCTGGCCAGCGCAGCGAGGGGATCGTGCTGATCACGCCGATACTCGCCACGGTCGCGGCTGTGCTTCTGGTCGGGAGGGCGATCTGGGCGGTGGGCGCGCGCCGTCGGCACCGCGAACGCTGGACGGCGGAGCAGACCGCGACGGCGCGACGGCGGCGGCTCGCTGCAGAGCCGTGGGTCCCGTTGGTCGCGATCGGCGCGGCAGTGTTCGTCGTGTGGCTGGCCGGGACAGTGGCCGTCCTGGTCGCGCTGCCGACGATGCGCGAGCGCCCCGCGGGACTCAGCCTCGCGCTGATGCTCCTGGGCCTGGTGGGGATGGGATGGGTCGTGCTCCTCCTCGCCGGGGCGCGCCGCCGGTCCGCCCGCCGCACGCGGTGAGGGCGGGTCAGGCGCCGGCGGAGCCCTCGCGGTAGACCTTGCCGCGGCGGACCTTGCCCTCGTGCACGTCGAGGAGGGCCAGCAGCATGGCGTCCTTGGCCTCACCGTCCTGCGTCCAGCGTTCGTGCAGCTCGACGGCCACGGCGTCCCCGCCGTCCACCACCCTGATGAGTGTCAGGTGCGGGTCGAGGTAGTGCACCGCGCGGCCGAACAGGTCTGGCAGCTCCTCCGCGGGCACCACGGTCTCGCCCATGACCCACGTGGCGTCGGGGGCGAAGTCGGCCAGGAGGGCGTCGAGGTCCGCCGCGTTGAACGCGTCGACGTGCCGACGCACCAGCTCCAGGTTCGCGCTCACGGCTCCAGCCTCTCCTCGGGGACACGGATCATGCCTTCTTGGGCGATCGACGCGACGAGTGCGCCGTCGGCGGAGTACACGCGCGTGGCGCCGAGCCCCCGCCCGCCCTGCGCGCTCGGCGCGTACTGGACGAACAGCAACCACTCGCTCACGTCCACGTCCCGGTGCCACCACATCGCGTGGTCGAGGCTCGCGATCGACAGCCCCTCGGACCGCCAGGACAGCCCGCCGCGACGCATCACGGGCTCGAGCATGATCATGTCGCACGCGTACGCGAGCAGCGCGCGCTGCCCCAGCTGGCTCGCCTCGACGGGGTGCCGCGCGCGCAGCCACACGAGCTGCTTTCCCTCGGCGCGCTCGGCCGGGCTCAGGTACAGCGAGCCGCCCACGTGCCGCAGGTCGAACGCCGTCTGGGACACCCAGAACTTCGCGACCGGGTGGTCCACGAGCCCGAGCTCGTCATGGGCGGACGCGAGCTCGTCCGGGGCGGGGACCTCGGGCATGGCCTCGGCAAACTCGATGCCCGGCTGGTCCTCCTGGAAGGACGCGATCATCGACAGGATCGGCTTACCGCCCTGGATCGCGTGCGTGCGCCGCGCGGAGAACGACCGCCCGTCCCGCAG
>JAAYZM010000220.1 GCA_012514835.1 Actinomycetales bacterium | reverse complement strand
GCAGCGCGACCACGCGCCGAACCACGTCACCCACCGTCGCGCCGACCGCAGGGCTCAGGGCGTGGCGAGCGAGTCGCCACGCCAGTGTCCGCGCGCCGTCGAGCCGCACGTGGTCAGCGTACGCGCGTGCCAGTAAGCGCTGGAAGTACCGCAGAGAACGGGTCACAGGTCCCAAGGCGCGCGGGCAGCCCAGGTCTACGGTCAAGGGACTACCAACGGAGGAGCTGGCCATGGAATCCAGCAGTGTCGCAGTGCTGCCCGAGATCGACCTCCCACCTGCCGTGCGCGCGGCCCTCGAGGCGAGTCCCCGTGTGATCGTCCCCGCCACGCGCGCCGAGCTGTACGAGCTCGCGGTGGACTGCGCCGGGACACCCGGCGAGGTCACGTACGAGGCGGACGGACGAAGCATCCTCGAGGCCACCGTGGTGCGCGGTCGCAACGGGATCGCCGTGAACTACCCCGAGGACTACATGCGCCGCCGCGACCCGGATTGCATGCGCATCGCGGACAACCTGCCCACGGACAAGCCGCGCTACCGCGACGTGTTCGGCGAGGACTTCGCGCCCACGAAGCAGGCCACGCTCGACTGGCTTGCCGCCCAGGAGCTCGTCGTCGTCCCCTTCCGTGCGGGTGGCCCGACGCTCGGGTACCCGTCGATCGCCGTCGTCCCCGCGAACGCCGCGTTCTTCGCCCTGATCCTCGTGGACCTGCAGGGCTGGACCACTTTCGAAGAGCTCGGGCCCTTCACGCCGCGCTCGGCGCTCTACCTCGCCCCGCCCCTGCGCCACACGCACTTCGGGGGGAAGCAGGTGGTGGTCCACGACCGCTCCGAGACGCTCCACGAGGTGTTCGCGTACAACCTCTACCCGGGCCCGAGCGCCAAGAAGGGCGTGTTCTCCGCGCTCCTGGACATCGGCGAGCGCGAGGGCTGGCTCACGGCCCACGCGTCCTCGGTGCGTGTGCGCACGCCGTACGAGAACGAGACCGTGTTCATGCACGAGGGCGCGTCCGGCGGCGGCAAGTCGGAGATGTGCCAGGAGATCCGCCGTGAGGACGACGGCCGCATCCTGTTCGGCACCAACGTCGTCACGGGCGAGCCGTACCGCGTGACCCTCGGCGAGACGAGCTCGCTCGCGCCCGTCACGGACGACATGACGCTGTGCCACCCCGCGGTGCAGCGCGGCGACGGGCGCCTCGTGGTGGCCGACGCCGAGGACGGGTGGTTCGTGCGCGTCGACGGGCTCAAGGAGTACGGTTCGGAACCGGCGCTCGAGCACGCGTGCGTGCACCCGCCCGAGCCGCTCGTGTTCCTGTCGATCGACGCCGCGCCCGGCGCGACGATCCTCCCGTGGGACCACACGCTCGACTCGACGGGCACACCGTGCCCCAACCCGCGCGTGGTGATCCCGCGCCGGTTCGTCCGGCACGTGGTGGACGAGCCGCGCGAGGTGGACGTGCGCACGTTCGGGGTGCGCATGCCCGCGTGCACGCGCGAGAAGCCCAGCTACGGAGTGATGGGCATGATGCACGTGGTCCCGCCGGGGCTCGCGTGGCTGTGGCGGCTCATCGCGCCGCGCGGTGACAAGAACCCGTCCATCGGTGAGAGCGCCGCGGAGCGCGCGAGGCTCGGTACGGGCGGCATGGTCGCGGAAGGCGTGGGCTCGTTCTGGCCGTTCTCGACGGGCACCAAGGTCGCGGCGGCCAACCTCGCGCTGCGCCAGATCCTCGAGCAGAACCGCACCCGCTACGTGCTCGTGCCCAACCAGCACATCGGCGCGTACAAGGTGGGCTTCGCGGCGCAGTGGCTCACGCGCGAGTACCTCGCCCGCCGCGGTGGCGGCCGCATCTGGCGCGAGGAGCTGGTCCCCGCGCGCTTCCCCCTGTTCGGCTTCACGCCGCGCGAGGTCAAGCTCGACGGCCAGCAGGTGCGCCCCACGCTGCTGTTCCCCGAGAACCAGTCTCGCGTGGGTCACGAGGCGTACGACACCGGGGCGCAGATCATCGCGGACTTCTTCGCCTCCGAGCTGCCGCAGTTCCTCACGGACGAGCTCGACCCGACGGGCCGCGCGCTCATCGAGGCGTGCCTGCGCGGGGCGAGCGTCGAGGAGTACGAAGAGCTCACGCCGCTCTACCAGTAGCGCGTCGGGCCGCGAGGCGTCGCCGGGGCCAGGGGGTCCGACGACGACGGGCGCGGGCGGCCGGGGAAGTCCGGCCCCCCGCGCCCGTGACGTCGGTGCAGGGTCGGTCTACGTGTGGGGCATCGCGCCGATCAGCAGCCCGTACTTGGGCGAGTACTTGCCCAGCACGTTCGAGTCGATCCCGATCGTGTAGGTCTCCTTCTTGTTCTTGCCCGTCTCGGGGTCCTTGTAGCGGAACTGGATCCGGCTCTTGCTGAGGATCTTGTACGTCCCCACCTTGTCCGGGTCAGAGCCGGAGACGAAGGTCTGGAAGGGGATGAAGCCGAAGGTGTGGATGTAGCTCCGGCCCCACGTGAACGTCCCGTTCTTCTTGAGCCGCAGGCTGCGCCACCACGAGGATCACGATCCCGGGCACGGGCCGGACCCGTCGGTGTACTGGAGCTTCGCGTTGATCTTCGAGCCCTTCTTGAGGGACTTCAGCGGGGAGTAGAAGAGCTTGTGGTCGCCCTTCTTGCGGACCTTGGTGACCTTGATCCCCTCGGAGTTCACCTTGGCGCGAAGCTTGCCGATCTTGAGCGTGCCCTTCTTGGCCGAGTACGAGTACTTCTTGCACTCCTTGACCTTGCTCGAGCACTTCGGGATGCCGCCCTTGGTGGGGACGCCCAGGTAGACCCACTTGGAGTTGACGAAGGTCATGCCCTCGACCTGCCAGATGTTCTGCGAGCCCGTCCCGGTCCACGCGCCCCAGTAGGACTTCCCGACCAGGCTCTTCACCTTCTTGGGCTTGGGGCGGTAGCCGACCTTGGTGGAGGACTTGGCCGTCCAGCCGTCCGTGGCGGTGGCCCGGAAGCTGAGCTTCTGGGTCTTCTTGCCGGAGAGCTTCACGCGTGCGTAGACCGTCTTGGACTTGCCGGCCTTGATGGTGCCGACCTTGATGGTCTTCTTCTTGAACTTCATCTTCTTGCCCGCGAGCTTGAGCTTGACGTTCTTCGCGGTCTTGTTGCCCTCGTTGTCCACCACGATGCGGACCTTGTTCCACTTGCCCGGGTAGGCGGGGTGCAGGTCGCTCGAGTAGAAGTCGAACTCGGGGGCCTTCTCCCACTCGGCCGTGAAGTCCTTCGAGTAGCTGTAGCCCAGGGAGACCGGATTGCCGTTCGCGTCGAGCACGGTGTCGAAGAAGTCCGCATAGAGGCAGCCGTAGCCCGCGTTGGC
Source organism: Actinomycetales bacterium (assembly GCA_012514835.1). Lineage (GTDB taxonomy): Bacteria > Actinomycetota > Actinomycetes > Actinomycetales > Cellulomonadaceae > JAAYZM01. Next base: position 16,082 of record JAAYZM010000220.1, on the reverse strand, counting down.
CGCCGCCCCGCCCGTGAGCGTCAGGGTGAGGGTCGAGCCCGACAGGGCACGCTTGGCCGTGCCAGCGCTCTTGCCGCCCTTGTACTCGGCCACGGCGGTACTGCTCGTGGAGTGCGCCCTGCCCAGGACGGCCATCTCCCAGTGGCAGTACTCCTCCTTGGCATCCCAGTTCCCGAACCAGACCAGCAGATCGGTGTTCTGCGCGGCGGTGGGCGGAGCGTCGTACGCGGCCGTGATCGTGATCGTCTTGCGCTTCACGTCCTGGAGCACGTTGATGTCGTCGATGGACTGGGCGTCCGGGGTGTTCCAGTCGTGCGTGGACATCCATAGGCTGGCCTCGCGCTTGAGGACCTGCGGCTTGCGCGCCGTCGTGGACCCCGGCCGCGTGGTGGCCGTCGACTCGAGCCGGACCACGTCCGAGGGCCCACCCTCGAGGGTCGCGGGCGCCGACGCCCGGGAGGTGCCCAGGTCGAGGATGTCGAGGTCAGAGCTCAACGCGTGGGCGGGCGTGATGGCCGCGGTGCCCGCGAGGAGCAGGCTCGCGATCGCTGACGTGGTGGCGCCGCGTGCGCGGCGGCGGGTGCGCGAGGTGGCGGGAGCCGGCGTCTTCGCGGCGTCGGACATGGGATAGACCCCTTTGAACCGGAACTGTGTGCCCGGTCACCCTACAAGGGCGTTATCGCCCATACCACCCGAACCGCGCCTTGCCGAGACGTTGCCATGGTCGGGATGCTCGCGAGCCACCCCTAGGCTGGGATCAAGCGCTTTCTCGAGGAGTACCGTGCCCGCCCTGAACCACAGCTTCCAGTCAGACCCGAGCCTCGCGCACCGCAGCGGCACCACCCGGCTCACCGTCACGGGGGCCGACGGCGCCCCCCTCGCGCGCCGGGAGGTCGAGGTCGCCCAGGTGCGCCACGACGTCCAGTTCGCGTGCATCTCGCCGGGCTTCGTGGGCACGGTCGAGTCGGAGGCGGGCGACGTCCCCAGCCTGCGTTCGAACGCCGCCGACGGCGCGAGGCGGGCTGGCGCCGAACCGGACCCGCGCGTCGCCGCGCAGTGGCTCGACCTGTTCGACACGGCGACCCTGCCCTTCTACTGGGGCTTCTTCGAGGGCGAGCGCGGGGCGCCCCAGACGACGGCCCTCCAGGCGTCCGCCCGCTGGTTCGCCGAGCGCGGCGTGCGCACCAAGGGCCACCCGCTCGTGTGGCACACGGTCCAGCCGCGTTGGCTCAAGCCGCTGCCCACGGACGAGGTCGAGCAGCTGCTGCGCGAGCGCGTGCGCCGCGAGGTGAGTGACATGGCCGGGCTCGTGGACTCGTGGGACGCGATCAACGAGGTCGTGATCATGCCCGTGTTCGACAAGGACGACAACGCGATCACGCGCCTCGCTCGCGAGCGGGGCCGCTTCCACATGATGCGGCTCGCGTTCGAGGAGGCTCGCGCCGCGAACCCGCGCGTTCGCCTGCTGCTCAACGACTTCGACATGTCCACCGCGTACGAGTGCCTCATCGAGGGCGCGCTCGAGGCGGGCATCGAGATCGACGCGCTCGGCCTGCAGTCCCACATGCACCAGGGCTGGTGGGGCGAGGAGAAGATCGAGCGCGTGCTGGACCGCTTCTCGCGCTACGGCCTGCCCCTGCACTTCACGGAGGTCACCCTGCTCTCGGGCGACCTCATGCCCGCGCACATCGAGGACCTCAACGACCACCAGGTCACCTAGTGGCCGTCCACGCCCGAGGGCGAGGCGCGCCAGGCGGACGAGATCGTGCGCCACTACCGCGGCCTGCTCGCCCACCCGCTGGTCGAGTCGATCACGTACTGGGGTCTCGAGGACGGCGGCTGGCTCAACGCACCCGGCGGCCTCGTGCGTGCCGACGGCACCACCAAGCCCTCGTACCACGCCCTGCGCGACCTGGTGCGCGGCGAGTGGTGGCTCGCGCCCACCCGCATGCAGACCGACGACGACGGCGCCCTCGAGGTCACCGGCTGGTTCGGTGACTACGAGGTCCGCTCCGGGGCGGGTGCGGCGAGCTTCCGCATCGCCCCGGGGGCGCCGTCGTCGTCGGTACGCCTTTCCTGACTAGACGCCGTCCTGGGCCTGCTTCGCCTCGGGTGAGGCGTCCGGCTCGGGCTCCGCGGGCGGTTGCGGTGCGGCGGGAGCGGGCTGCGGGACGGGCTGCCCGCCGTACGGGAACGGTGCGACGGGACGCGCGGCCTTCGGGGGCCGGCGCCGCCGGGCGCGGCGCACGAGCGGGATCACGACGCCCGCGATGACCCCGAAGAACACGAGCCACGGGAGCAGGACGCCGACGACGACGGACGCGCCACGCAGCGTGTCCACGAGGGAGTTCCAGCCGGACACGACGCCGGGCCAGAAGCCGCCGGGGCCCACCGTGGGCGGGGGCGGGTCGGTGGTGAGCTCGAGCTCGATCGTCGCGAGGGCCACCCGGTTGCCGAGCGCGAGGCGCTGGGCCTTGAAGGACTCGAGGTCGCTCTGGCGCTCCTGGAGCGTGCGCTCGATCGTGATGAGGTCCTCGGTGCGCTGTGCCGCCGCGAGCATCTCGAGGAGTCGGTCGATCGACGTCTCGAGCGCGGTGATCCGCGCGTCGAGGTCCGTCACCTGCATCGTGACGTCCGTCGCGGTCGTGTTGCGGTCCGCGAGCTCGCCGAGCGCCGCGATCGCGTCGAGCGTGCCCTCGACGCCGTCCGCGGGCAGGCGCAGGACGAGGGTCGCCCTGCCCTTGCTGTCCTCGGTGGGTGCCCGCTCGGAGCGGGACTCGACGTAGCCGCCGGCCTTCGCCACGAGGTCCGTGACCTGCGAGACCGTCTCGGTGGGCTCGTCGACCACCACGGTCATGTAGCCCTCGACGATGACGTGCTGCGGTGTGGCAGCGACGCGCTCGACGCCGCCACCCCCTTCGCCGGACTCGTCGAGGGCGTACTCCATGCCCCCGTCCGCCCCGGACTCGACCACGCTCGCCATGTCCGCCGCGGGCTCCGTGGTGGACGCCGCTGACGAGCACCCGGCGAGCGCGAGCGCGAGAAGAACTGCCCCTGCCAACCCCTGATGGATTCTCATGGACCACTAGTAGCAGCCCGAGAGCACCCGTGGTCAGGATCTGCAGGTCACGATCGGGTCACTCACCAAGCCCGCACAGGATCGTGCTCCAACCGCAACGGACCCCCCGCAAGAACCCGCGCCCTCCCGACAGGGTCAGGCGTCGAGGTCGGTGTCCGTCGCGGGCTTGCGGCGCGCGGTGGCCTTCTTGACCTTGTCCTTCGCCTCGTCGATCAGCTCGTCGACGCTCTCCTTGGCCTCGGCGGCGAGCTCGGCGGCCTTCGCCCCGGCCTCGCGGCCCCTCGCGACGGCGGTGCCCGCGGCCTCACCGATCGCGTCGGCCGCGTCGCCCACCGAGCTCTTGAACTCGGCGGAGAAGTCCTCGTCCTCGTCCCACGGCTCGGCCCACGGGTCGTGCTGGGGCTGCGAGCGGCGCCACGCGACGTACGCGGCGGCACCGGCGGCGGCCGCGGCGGAGATCCAGAACACCTTGGCGCCCGTGCTCGAGCCCTTCTGCTCCTTCTCGACCTTCGCGACGGCCTCCTGAGCCACGGACGCGATCTTGTCCGCGCTCGCGTCCGCGTGCGCGGCGGCCGCGTTCACGGCGGCCACGAGGCGGGGCAGCAGCTCGTCCACGATCTTGTCGTGCGCGGTGTCGATCGCGGGGCCGGCCTTCTCCGCGGCCTTCTCGACGCGCGGTGCGGCGGCCTACACGCCGTCCTGGTACGCCTTCTCCACGCGGGGGACGAACCACTCGAGGAACGCGTCGATCTTGGGCTCGCCCCACTCCTTGGCGTGCACGGCCGCGTCCTTGGCCGTCGCGGCGGCCTTGGCGGCCGTGTCGCTGTCGAGCTGCTTCTCGGCGGCGTGGCGGATCTTGTCGAACATGGTTCTCCCCAGAGATCGGCGGGCAGTCTTCCTCGTCACCACTCTGCCACCTGCGGCGGCGCATTGCCCATGGGACCTGGGCCATGACGTGAAAGGATGGCGCCCATGTTCGCAACTCTGCACACCACCGCCGGGGACATCCGCATCGAGCTGTTCCCGAACCACGCACCGACCACGGTCGCCAACTTCACGGGTCTCGCCACGGGCACCAAGACGTGGACGGACCCCGCCACCGGCGCCGAGTCGAACGACCCGCTGTACAACGGGGTGATCTTCCACCGCGTCATCGCGGGCTTCATGATCCAGGGCGGCGACCCGCTGGGCCGCGGCACGGGCGGCCCGGGCTACGACTTCGACGACGAGATCCACCCCGAGCTCACGTTCTCCGAGCCCTACCTGCTCGCCATGGCCAACGCCGGCAAGCGCCTCAACCCGGTCACGGGCAAGGTGGGCGGCACCAACGGCTCGCAGTTCTTCATCTCCGTCACGCCCACACCGCACCTCAACGGCAAGCACACGATCTTCGGCAAGGTGGCCGACGACGCGTCACGGGCCGTCGTGGACGCGATCGCCACCACACCCACGGGCGCGGGCGACCGCCCCCGCACGGACGTGGTCATCAACTCGGTCACGATCGAGGACTGAGCCAGGCCCCATGAGCTCGCTCGACCCCGCCGCGGGCGCCCCGGACCAGCCTCCGGTGTGCCCGCGGCACCCCGACCGCGTCTCCTACGTGCGCTGCCAGCGCTGCGGCCGGCCCGCGTGCCCCGAGTGCCAGGTCCAGGCCGCCGTGGGCGTGCAGTGCGTCGACTGCGTGCGCGAGGCCCGCTCTCCCGCGACCCGCTCGGCGCTCGGAGCGCGGTTGCGAGGCGGCCCGCCCGTGGTCACCTACACGATCATGGGCCTGTGCGTAGCGGCCTTCGTGGCCCAGCTGGCGATCCCCGACCTGTGGTTCGAGCTCGGGTTCGTGCCCGCCTTCGCGGAGCTCGAGCCTTACCGCTTCCTCACCTCGGCGTTCCTGCACAGCCAGTCGAACTTCCTGCACATCGCCGCCAACATGTACATGCTCTGGCTCGTGGGCCCGTTCCTCGAGGAGCTGCTCGGCCGGGCGCGCTTCGTCGGGCTCTACCTCGCCGCGGCGCTCGGTGGCTCCACGGCCGTGCTGCTGCTCTCCCCGCCGCTCGTGACCGACGGCGGCGAGACCATGATCAGCGCGGACTTCGTCACGGCCACGATCGGGGCGTCCGGCGCGGTGTTCGGCCTGTTCGGCGCCCTGCTGATCGTGCTGCGGCGCCTCGAGCGCAACGTGTCGCAGATCCTCGTGTTCTTCGCGATCAACGCCGTGTTCGGGTTCGTGGTGCCGAACGTGTCGTGGCAGGGCCACCTCGGCGGGCTCGTGGTGGGTGCGGCCCTCGGCGCGGCGTTCGCGTTCGCGCCCAAGGAGAAGCGTCAGCTCGTGAGCTGGGTCGCGGTGGGCGCCGTCGTCGTCGTCCTCGTCGCCCTGGCCCTGTGGCGCTTCGGTGCGACCACGGACCTCCTGGGCCCCGGGTACGCGGAGCACCTGCGCCTGGTCCTGTAGGGGTGGCGACCCTCCACAGGGTTGCTCACACCTGTGGAGTTACACCCGTGTAGTTATCCACCGTGTGGATAACCCCCGTGGATGACTAGCGCCAGCGCGTCATCATGCCGAACCCCACGAGGATCAGCACGAAGCCCACGATGAGGTTGGCGTTGCCGATCCCGGGGATCGGGTACTCGCCCTTGAACACGTACGTCGCGACGATCCACACCAGGCCCGCGCCCATGAGCGAGAGCATGGTGGGGACGAACCACGGCGCGTTCGGCTTGGGCGCCTTGCTCTCCGACGGCGGGGTGTACGAAGCCTTCTTGCGGCTCTTCGACTCAGGCACTACGGGACGCTCCTGTCCGGGGAGCCGGGGAATCTGTGCATCGACCCGGCGACGTGTGAACTAGCGTAGTGGCTCCAGGCGGCTGGTCCGGAGGTTGGCATGAGCGAACGGCGTGAACGCGTGCGCCGTCGGGCACCCCGGACGAGCCTCGCGCTCGTGGGCGTGCTCGCCCTCGCGGGGCTGCTGTTCGCCGTCAACTCCCAGGTCTCGCGCGAGCACGAGTCGCGCTACGCGGACGGCCTCGCGGGCCTCGTCGCGGAAGAGACCGAGCTGGTGCGCCAGCTCACCGCCGACGCCGAGGCCCTGCGCACCGAGGTGGACGACCTCACCGACCGGCTCGACGAGGACCACGTGCCCGACGCCGTCACGGTCGGCTCGGCGAGCGCGGCCGGGCGGACGCCCGTCACCGGGCCCGGGCTCACGGTGACGCTCGACGACGCCCCCGCGGACTCGCCCCAGCCCCCCGGCGTGCACCCGGACGACCTCGTGGTGCACCAGCAGGACATCGAGGCCGTCGTCAACGCCCTGTGGGCCGGCGGCGCCGAGGCCATGGCCATCCAGGGGCAACGGATCGTCACGACCTCGGCCATCCGGTGCGTCGGCAACGTCCTGCTGCTGCACGGCCAGGTCTACTCCCCGCCCTACACGATCTCCGCGATCGGCGAGCCCGAGGTGCTGCGGGCCGCGCTCGACGCCTCGCCCGCCGTGGCCGTCTACCGCGAGTGGGCGGGCGCCGTGGGCCTCGGCTGGTCCGTCCAGCTGCCCCCGCGCCTCGACCTGCCCGCGCACGAGGGCGGCACCGAGCTGCGCTACGCGCGCGTGCCCGACGGCGTGGACGTGTTCGCCGACGTCGAGCCCGCGGCCCTGGACCCGCTGGCGGGCGGGCGGTGAGCGCGCGCAAGGCCGCCGCCGTCGCGACGGGGGTGCTCGGCGAGCTGCTCATCACGGCCGGCGTGGTGCTCGGGCTGTTCGTGGTGTGGCAGCTGTGGTGGACGGACGTCGTGGCCGAGCGCGCCCAGGTGCAGATCATCGAGGACCTCGGGTGGGCCGCGCCCGTGCCCGCACCGAGCGAGGTGCCCGACGACGGCATCGCCGACCCCCAGACCGGTGAGCCACCCGTGGTGGACACCCCGGGGCCGTCCGAGACGTTCGCGACCATGATCGTGCCCCGGTTCGGGGACGGGTGGGAGCGCGCCGTGAGCGAGGGCGTGACCCGGTCAGGGACGCTCGACCAGCTCGGGATCGGCTGGTACCCGCACTCCGCGCTGCCCGGCGAGCTCGGCAACTTCGCCGTCGCGGGGCACCGCGTCACGTTCGGCAAGCCCTTCAACCAGATCGCCGAGCTGGTCGAGGGCGACCTCGTGGTGGTCCGCACGGAAGAGGTCTGGTACGTCTACCGGGTCACCGAGCACCTCGTGGTGCTGCCCCACCAGGTCGAGGTCGTGGCGCCCGTGCCCGGCGAGATCGGCGCGGAGCCCACGGAACGGTTCATCACGCTCACCTCGTGCCACCCGATGTTCTCGCTGCGCGAGCGGTACGTGGTGCACGGGGTCATGGAGTACTGGGCGTGGACGGCGGACGGGATCCCGGCCGAGCTCGCAGGAGGCGCATGATGTACGGATGGATCTGGCGGCACCTGCCCGGGCCCACGTGGGTGCGCGTCGCGACAACGGTGGTGGTGTGCGCCGTCGTCGTCGGGGTGCTCTTTGCGTGGGTGTTCCCCGCGGTGGCGCCCCTGATCCCCTTCAACCAGCTGACGGTAGGTGAGTGATGGCTCGCATCCTCGTGATCGACAACTACGACTCGTTCGTCTACACGATCGTCGGGTACCTCGACCAGCTCGGGGCGGACACCGAGGTGGTGCGCAACGACGTGGTGGACGTCGCGTCCGTGGCGGGGTACGACGGCGTGCTCGTCTCGCCCGGCCCCGGGACGCCCGCCGAGGCCGGTGCCTCGCTCGCGGTGATCGCCGAGTGCGCCCGGACCTCGACGCCCATGCTCGGGGTGTGCCTGGGGCACCAGGCCCTCGGTGAGGCGTTCGGCGGGACCGTGACGCACGCGCCCGAGCTCATGCACGGCAAGACGAGCCCCGTGTCGCACTCCGGGGACTCCGTGCTGGACGGGCTGCCCTCGCCGTTCACGGCTACGCGGTACCACTCGCTCGCCGTGGTGGACGGCACGTTCTCCGACGAGCTCGAGGTCACGGCCCGCACCGAGGGCGGGATCGTCATGGGGCTCGCCCACCGGACCCTTCCGCTGCACGGGGTGCAGTTCCACCCCGAGTCCGTCCTGACCGAGGGCGGGCACCGGCTGCTCGCCAACTGGCTCGCCGTGTGCGGCGACCCGGACGCCGTGGCCCGCTCGGCGGACCTCCACCCCCTGGTCCACCTCCCCTAACCCCACGCCAGCCCGCCTCAAGTCCTGAGGTAGTGAGTTTGGCGCGAGATAGTGCCGAATTACTCACTACTTCGCGCGGAACTCACTACCTGGGTCAGGCGCGGGCGGGCGGGCAGAGGTGGGGCGGGGTGGCGGGGGTCAGGGGGCCCAGGTCTCGAGCATGGCGTCGAGCTCGGCCTGGTGCGCGGTGACGTACTCGCGCTCGAGCTCGTCACTGATTACGGCTAGCCAGGCGTCATACCCGCTCGACTCCCGGCAGTCCCAGTCCGCCACCGCGATCGCACGCTCCTCGGCAGCGAGCTGCTCGCCGTAGGCCGTGAGCTCACCTTCGGCGTCGTGCACGTCCTCGAGCGCCTCTTGCTCGAAGATGTACGTCCAGACGGTGTCCGGGTCCAGCTCAGCGAAACCCGCCTCAGCCATGCACTCCGTCCGCCGTTGTGCGGCGTCCAGGACGCGCGGGTCCTGGCTTGCGGCCTCGAGGATCTCGTCCTGGCGCGCCATGGCCGCCCGGAAGGTCGGGTCCGTGAGCACCCCGCTGGGCGCGCGGCTCACCGCCGCGGCGTGACAGCCGAACTCCGCAGGGTCGAGCGGGTCGTCCTTGGTGGCGTCATACGTCCAGCCTCCCCCAGCCCCGTCGAGGGCGAGGTAGTACGCCTCAGTCTCCCCGGGGGTCAGTGCCACGACGATCGCGTAGTTGGGGTTGGCCTCGATGTCGAAGTCCTCCGACGACCCGTTCTCGTCGGGGTGCTGCTCGAGGTATCCGTAGCCGTACAGCGCGGCGTACTCGCGGCTCGTGTGCGGGGGATCGATCTCGGTCGAGCCCAGGGCTGGCTGGACGTACGGGATGTACTCGAACCCGAGATCGGCCATGCACGCGGCGATGTGCTCTTGCTCTTCGAGCTTCTGGGCGGCGTAGAACGCCTCGTCCTCCCAGCTGAACGGGGCGAGATACGCATCGAGGGCGCCTCGTTCCGGAGGTTCCGGCACCTCAGGAGTGGCACCGGTGCAGGCAGCAAGCCCGACGACGACGGACGCGACGACTGCCCCACCGAAGGTCCGCCCCATGCCCGGCACCCTACCGCCGAGCCAGATCTCGCTGAGATAGGCAGTTTGGGCGGAGCCCAAACTGCCTATCTCAGCGCAAGTGGGTGGGTGGTGAGGTTGGTTAGGCGCGGGGGCGGGAGGGCTGCCAGGGGGTGGCGGCCTGGGCGGACTGGCCCGGGAGGGCATCGCCTTCGCCGCCCTCTTCGCCGCCGTCGCCGGGCGGCGGGTCGGGGTCGGGCTCGGGGTCCGGCTCGGGCGGCGGCGGGGCCTTGGCGATCACGAGGGTGACGATCGAGTTGAGGTCGACCTCGCTACCCACGCCGGGCTCGGAGTAGAGCACGGTGCCGGGGGCCTGGTCGGACTCTTCCTCGCGCGAGCGCACCCGCAGGTCGAGGGCCTCGAGCTGGTCGCGCGCGTCCTCGAACTGCTTGCCCACGATGTCGTCCGGGATCACCGCGGTGGTGGGCGCGGGCTCGACGGCCACATAGATCTCGATGCGCGCGTCGAAGGGCACGAGACCCGGTCCGCGGCTCTGGCGGGCGACCTGGCCGGGCTCGACGGCGTCCGTCTCCTCCGTCTCGACCCGGTAGCTCAGCTGGAGGTCCTCGAGCAGCGCGATCGCCTCTTCCTCGGTGACACCCACGAGGTCCTCGAGGAGGACGAGCCCGGTCGCGACGGTGAGGACCACGGAGTCGCCCTCCTTCGCGGCCGTCCCCGCGGGCGGGTCCGTGCTCACGGCCTCGTTCTCCTTGGTGCCAGGGACGTCTGCCGTGTCCGTGCGCGAGACCCGCAGCCCCGCGTCGGTGAGGATCTCGATCGCGCGCTCTTGCGTCTCGCCCGCGACGTCGGGGATCTCGAACTCGGACGGCCCGGTCGACAGGTACACGCTGATCTCGGTGTCCGGCGCCACCTCGTCGCCCGCGGGCGGGTCGCTGCGCGTGACGAGGTCCACCGCGATCTCGTCGCTCGGCTCCTGGAGGAACTTCGCGCGCAGGCCCACGGACTCGAGCTTTTCCGTGGCTTGCTCCTGCGTCATCTCGGTGAGCGGCGGGATCGCGACGTCCGCGGGCGCGGGCGGCTCGCGGTCCGGGAGCACGAAGAGCAGCACGATGCCGATGACGGCGGCCACGGCGACGCCGATGAGCGTCCACATGATCCACGGGCGCGAGCCCTCGTCGTCGTCGTCATCCACCGCGAGCGGCGTGGCGCCGGTCCCCGTGCCGAGGGCACCGGGCTGCGTGGGCGCCCACGGCATCCCCGTGCCGGGCGTGAAGGCCTGCGTCGGAGCCGTCGCGGGGGGCTGCGGGGTGAACACCTGGGTCGCGGCGGGGGCGGGGACGTCCTCGACCACGGGGGTGAGGGTCGTGGCGCCCGCGGCGTACGCGGCGGCGGGCGGGGCGGACACGACGCCACCGCGCACGGCCGTCTCGAGGTCCGCCCGGAAGTCCGCGGCGTTCGCGTAGCGCGACTCGCGGTCCTTCGCGAGGGCCTTGAGCGTGATGCGGTCGAGCACCTCGGGCACGTCGGACGCGAGCGAGCTCGGCACGGGGGCCGCCTCGCGCACGTGCTGGTAGGCGACGGACACGGGCGAGTCGCCCACGAAGGGCGCGCGGCCCGTGAGCAGCTCGAAGAGCAAGCAACCCGTGGAGTACAGGTCGGAGCGCGTGTCGACGGTCTCGCCGCGCGCCTGCTCCGGGGAGAGGTACTGCGCGGTGCCGATCACGGCCTGCGTCTGCGTCATCGTGGCGCCCGAGTCCGCGATGGCGCGCGCGATGCCGAAGTCCATGACCTTCACGGCACCCGTGGGCGTGAGCATGACGTTCGCGGGCTTGATGTCGCGGTGCACGATCCCCGCGTGGTGGGAGTACTCGAGCGCGGACAGCACGCCCACGACGATCTCGATGGCCTCCTCGATGGGCACGGCGTGGCCGTCGCGCAGGATGTCCCGCACGGTGTGGCCCTCGACGTACTCCATGACGATGAACGGCACGTGCTGCTGCACGCCGTTCGGGTCCACGAACACGTCCTCGCCCGTGTCGTACACCGCCACGATCGCGGGGTGGTTGAGCGCTGCGGCCGCCTGGGCCTCGCGCCGGAAGCGCGCCTGGAACGAGGGGTCGCGCGCGAGGTCCGAGCGCAGCACCTTGATCGCCACGGTGCGACCGAGGCGGGTGTCGTGCCCGATGTGGACCTCGGCCATGCCGCCACGGCCGATGAGCTCACCGACCTGGTAACGGCCGGCAAGGATGCGGGTGTCGTCCTGCGCCACTAGGTGTCCTTCTCGGTTGACGAGGTAAAGATCGCTGCGGACATGCTGCTCGGGGCCGTGTCACTGGGCACAGCCTTCGACATCCTATCTGCGACGGCCGCGCCGAGGACCGCGAGGAGCAGCAGGACGAGAACGAGCAGCGGCCACGTGATGCCGACGCGCTGCTTCGTGATGAGCCGCGCGGGGCGCGGAGCTTCCCGCAGCGCGCGCCGCGGGGGGTACGTGGGGGGTGCGGGGACCACCGAGGGAGCGAACTCGAACTCGGCGGAGCTGGGGACGACGACGGCCCCTTCGCTCGGCGGTCCCGTGGTCCCCGACCCCGCGCTTCCTGGAGCGACGGGCTCCCCGGGGGCCGGCGTCGGCGGAGACTCGGCCGACACCACGGAGACGGCGGAGACCGCGGACACCCCGGACTCGGTCGCGAGCCCCGCCGTGACCATCCCGACCACGGGGATCCCGCCCGCGGGGGTCGCCGAGACCATCTCGTCGAAGGTGCGCGCGAGCGAGGCCGCCGAGCGGGGCCGCTCCGCGACGTCCTTCGCGAGCATCCGCATCACGAGGTCCGCCATCGCGGAGTCCACGCGCCGCGGCAGGGGTGGCACGGGGCGGTTGACGTGCGCCACCGCGATGTCCACGGCGGACTCGCCCGTGAACGGGCGGTTCCCGGCGAGGGCCTCGTACGCGACGATCCCGAGCGAGTAGATGTCCGACGACGGAGTGGCGGGCCGCCCGAGCGCTTGCTCGGGGCTCAGGTACTGGGCGGTCCCCATGACCATCCCCGTGGCGGTGAGCGAGATCTGGTTGGACGCGAGCGAGACCCCGAAGTCGGTGATCTTCACGCGCCCACCAGGGCCGAGCAGGATGTTGCCGGGCTTCACGTCCCGGTGCACCACGCCCGCGACGTGCGCGGCGTGCAGCGCGCGGGCCGTCTGGGCGAGGATCGGCAAGAGCCGGTCGAGGGGCAGCACGGGCTCTCGGGCCAGCAGGTCGCTCATCGGCTCGCCCGGCACGAGCTCCATGACGATGTAGCCCGAGCCGTCCACCTCGCCGTAGTCGTACGGCTGGGCGATGTTGGGGTGCGCGAGCCGTGCGGCGTTGCGCGCCTCGGTGCGGAAGCGCTCGAGGAAGCCCGGGTCGCCCGCGAACTCCTCGCGCAGCACCTTGACGGCCACGTCCCGAGCGAGCGCGACGTCGTGCGCCACCCACACCTCGCCCATGCCACCCACGGCGATCTTGCGCTCGAGGCGGTAGCGGTCGTCCAGCGCGATGCCGATCGCGGGCTTCATCGGTCCATCACCGCCCGCATGATGGCGCGCGCGATCGGTGCCGCGACGCGACCACCCGTCGCCTCCGAGCCCATCGACCCGCCCCGCTCGACCACCACGGCCACGGCCACCTGCGGGTTGTCCGCCGGGGCGAAGCCCGTGAACCACGCGTGCGGGTCCGCGCCCTCGGCGTGCTGGGCCGTGCCCGTCTTGCCCGCGACCTCGACGCCGCTGATCTGCGCGGACTGCCCCGTGCCCGAGGCCACGACGTCGATCATCATCTCCCGCAGCGCGCTCGCGGTCCCCGCGGAGATGGGGCGGCGCAGCTCGGTCGGGCTGGCGCTCTCGACCACGTCCAGGTCCGCCGTGCGCACGCGCTCGACGAGGTAGGGCTGCATCTGCACGCCGCCGTTGGCGATCGCGGCGGAGACCATCGCCATCTGCATGGGCGTGGCCGAGACCTCGAACTGGCCGATCGCGGAGATCGCCGTCTGCGGCGCGTCCGGGTCCGCGGGGAAGCTCGAGGGCGTCACGCGCAGAGGCACGCGCAGCGCCTCGCCGAAGCCGAAGGCCTCCGCCTGGCGGCGCAGCGCGTCGTCACCGAGGTCGAGGCCGATCTGGGCGAACGCCGTGTTGCACGAGATGCGCAGGGCGTTCGCGAGCGTCGTGGTGTCACCGGCGTCGCACGCCGCGCCACCGAAGTTCGACACCGTCGCGCTCGTGAGCGGCAGGTCGAGCTCGCGCGGCGCGAACACCTCGCCGTCCGGGGCGAGCCCCGACTCGAGGGCCGCGGCGGCCGTGATGAGCTTGAACGTCGAGCCCGGCGGGTAGGTGTCGCCCGCGATGGCCCTGTTGATCAGGGGGCGGCCCTCGTCCGCCTCGAGCGCGCGGTAGGCCTCGTTCACCACGGCCGTGTCGTGCCCCGCGAGGAGGTTCGGGTCGAAGGACGGCGTCGAGACGAGCGCGAGGATCGCTCCCGTGCGCGGGTCGATCGCCACGGCGGCGCCCCGCTGGTCCCCGAGAGCCTCGTACGCCGCCTCTTGTGCGGCCGGGATGATGGTGGTCTCGACGGCCGAACCCTGCGGGCGGCGGCCCGTGAGGAGATCCTGCAGCCGCGTCCAGAACAGCGAGTCCGCGCGGCCCGTGAGCTGGTCGTTCGTCTCGCGCTCGAGTCCCGTGCGCCCGAACACCACCGAGTAGTAGCCCGTCACGGCCGCGTAGGCCTCCGGGTCCGGGTACAGGCGCTGGTAGCCGAACGCGTCGTCGACCGGCTCGGACAGCGCGACCGACTCCCCGCCCGCCACGATGGGCCCGCGCGCGTTGCCGAACTCGTTGTAGAGCGTGCGCACGTTGCGCTGGTCCGCGTTGAGGCTCGGCGCCTGGACGTACTGCACCCAGCTCGCGGACAGCATGAGGACCAGGAACATCGCGAGCACGACGGTCGCGAGGCGGCGCACGGGCGTGTTCACGGGCGCTCACCCCCCGGGCGCACGATCTGCGTCGGTTGGTCATCGGGCTCGAGGTCGCCGTCGTCGGCCAGGGCTTCGTCGTCGGCCCACGCCTCGCCGTCGTCCGCCGCCGTGTCCGCGGGCGTCGTGGCGATGGGCTCGGGGCCGAGCACGAGCGGGGACGAGGCCGTGGGGGCGGGGCGGCGCGCGGAGTCGGAGATGCGCAGCAGCAGCGCGACGATGACCCAGTTCGCGAGGAGCGCCGAGCCGCCGTACGCGAGGAACGGCATCGCGAGCCCGGTGAGGGGGATCAGTCGCGTGACGCCGCCGACGACGACGAAGCACTGCCACGCGATCGTGAATGCGAGCCCGCCGGCGAGCAGCTTGCCGAAGCCGTCGCGCACGCCGATCGCCGTGCGCAGGCCGCGCTGGACCAGCACGAGGTAGAGCACGAGGATCGCGAGGAGACCCGTGAGGCCCAGCTCCTCGCCGAGCGACGCGATGATGAAGTCCGACTCGGCGTACGGCACCAGCTGCGGGCGGCCCTCGCCCCACCCCGTGCCGAACAGCCCACCGCTCGCCATGCCGAACAGCCCGCGCACCAGCTGCCCCGAGCCGCCGAACGCCGCCTCGAACACGTCCTGGTCGAACGCGTGCAGCCACGCGTGGAAGCGCGCGCCCACGTGCGCGAAGCTCGCGGCCGCGAGGCTCGCCCCGCCGAGGAACAGCACGAGGCCGATCACGATCCACGAGATGCGCTCCGTGGCGAGGTAGAGCATCGCGACGAAGAGGCCGAAGAACAGCAGCGAGGTCCCGAGGTCGCGCTGGAGCACGAGGATCGCGAGCGAGAACACCCACACCGCGAGGATGGGGCCCAGGTCGCGCCAGCGCGGCAGCTGGAGCCCGAGCGCGCGCGGCCCGGCGAGCGCGAGGGTCTCGCGGTTCGTCACGAGGTAGCCCGCGAAGAACACGGCCAGGGCGATCTTGGCGAACTCGGCCGGCTGGAGGGACTGCGAGCCGAGGTGGATCCAGATGCGCGCGCCGTTGATGGTGCGGCCCAGGCCCGGCACGAGCGGGAGCACCACGAAGCCGAGGGCCACGACCATCGCGGTGTACGTGAAGCGGCGCAGCGTGCGATGGTCCCGCAGCGCGATCAGCACGAGGCTCGCGAGCACCACCCCGAACGTGGTCCACGCGAGCTGGCGCGACGCGAACGTGTCGGGGATGTCGTTGTTCCGGGTCGCGAGGTCGAGCCGGAAGATCATCGCGAGGCCGATCCCGTTGAGCGCGACCGTCACGGGCAGGATCACGGGGTCCGCGTACGGGGCACGCCAGCGCAGCACGAGGTGCGCACCGAGCGCGAGCGCCGCCAGACCCAGCGAGTAGTTGCGCGTGTTCGCGGGGATCTCACCCGTGACGTTGAGCCCGATGATCGCGTACGCCCCGGCGCCCAGGAGCACCGCGACGGCGAGCAGCCCCAGCTCGGCGGCCCTGCGAGGGCGCACCGTGTGCTCCGCGACCGTGGCCATCAGCCGGTACCGGAGGGGTCGGGCGTGGGCGGGCTTGGCGTCGCGCTCGGCGTCGGGCTCGGGCTCGCGCTCGGGGCCGGCGGCGGGGGGACGGTCTTCGTGGGGCTCGGCGTGGGCGTCGGTGGGGGCTGGACCGCCGCGGCGGCGGCGTTCGCCGCGATCTCGCGGGCGTTCGCGAGCGACGTGGCCGCGATGGTCTGCTCGACGCGCTCGCGCACGTTGTCCGGCAGCGCGTCCACGGCCTGGCCGTTGGTCTCGACGGGGCTCGACAGCT
>JAAYZM010000219.1 GCA_012514835.1 Actinomycetales bacterium | reverse complement strand
CCCGCGTGCGGGTCCGCTTCGCGGGCAAACTCGTCTCGGGCTTCCTCGTGGAGCGGGCCGCGGACTCCGAGCACGAGGGCGAGCTCGCCCCGTTGCGTGCCGTCGTCTCCGGGGAACCCGTACTGACGGAGCCCGTGTGGCGACTCGTCGAGGCCGTCGCCGCGCGGTACGCAGGCACACGTGCGGACGTGCTGCGCCTCGCCGTCCCACCACGCCACGCCCGCGTCGAGGGGGAGTCGTGGCCGCTGCCCGTCGAGACGTCGGCGCCACGCCTGTCCGCCGACGCCTGGACCGATCTCCAGGGCGGCGCAGCGCTGTTGAGCCGGCTCGCCGCGGGGGAGTCGCCGCGCGCCGTGTGGACGGCCTTACCGGGCGGAGCTACGCGCGGGTGGGCCGCGGGGATCGCTGAGGCGGTCACGTCCTGTGTCGCGTCGGGCCGGGGGGCCGTCGTCGTCGTCCCGACCGCGTCCCACGTCGCTCAGGTGAGCGCCGCGCTCGAGGCGCGTGGCGTCCCCGTGTGGGGTCCGGGGGCCGACGGCGGTCACGTGGTGCTGCGCGCCGAGGACGGCCCGGCGCCGCGCTACCGGGCGTTCCTGGCCGCCAAACGGGGGCTCGCGCGCGTGGTGGTGGGGACGCGGGCCGCCGCGTTCGCGCCGGTGCAGGACCTCGGGCTCGCGGTGTGCTGGCAGGACGGCGACGCGCTGCACGCCGAGCCGCGCGCCCCGTACCCCCACGTGCGCGAGGTGCTCGCCCTGCGCGCGGAGCACGCGGGGTGTGCGCTGCTGATCGGGTCCTCCTCGCGGTCCACGGCGGCCCAGCGGCTCGTCGAGACGGGCTGGGCCCACTCGGTCGCGGCGACCCGGGCCGTGACTCGCGAACGGACCGCGCGGGTCCGGGCACTCACGAGCGAGGAGCTGGCCCGCGAGGGCGCCGGGGCGCACGCGCGCATCCCGTCCCAAGCCCACCGGGCCGTGCTTGACGGGCTCAAGGCCGGTCCCGTGCTGGTCCAGGTGCCGCGGCGGGGGTACGTGCCCGTGACGGCGTGCGCGCGGTGCCGGACGGCGGCGTCGTGCGGACGGTGCCACGGTCCTCTCGGGCTCTCCCGGTCGGGTCCTGCGGCGTGCCAGTGGTGCGGGCTGCTTGCGAGCTCGTGGCGGTGCGCGGAGTGCGGGCACGACGCGATGCGGTCCGTGCGGGTCGGTTCGGAGCGGACGGCCGAAGAGCTGGGGCGGGCGTTCCCCGGCGTGCACGTGCGGCAGTCCGGGTCCGGGCCGGGTGTGCTCGACTCGGTGCCGGACGAGCCCGCGATCATCGTGTCGACCCCCGGCGCCGAGCCCGTCGCGGCGCGGGGTTATCAGGTGGCGCTGCTGCTCGATGCACCCGTGTGGACGGGCCGGTGGGGGCTTTATGCGGCCGAGGACGCGTTGCGGCGCTGGCTCGAGGCGGCGTCGCTCGTGCGGCCGGGCTCCTCGGGTGGTCAGGTGCTGCTCGTGGGGGACGGCGCGCCCGTGCCCACGCAAGCGCTCGTGCGCTGGGACCCGATCGGGTTCGCGGCGCGTGAGCTGGCCGAGCGGCGTGAGCTCCGGCTCCCGCCCGCCGTGCGGCTCGCGACGGTGACGGGCACGCGCGAGGCCGTCGATGCCCTGGTGGGGCGGGTCGAGCTGCCCGTGGGGGCCGAACGGCTCGGGCCCGTGCCCGTGGACGAGCGCGTGCTAGGACGCGATGCCGTGGCGCTGCAGGACTCGTTCGACACTCCCGTGCGCACCATGCTGCGCGTCGGGTACGCGGGTGGGCCGGAGCTCGTGGCGGGGCTGCGGGCATCGCTCGCCGTGCGGTCGGCGAAGCGGGAGGGCGGGATCGCGCGCGTGCACGTGGACCCGCGCGACATCGAGTAGGGATAGCTCAGGGTCGGAGACGGCTCAGCGCGAGTGCGCGAGGGCCACCTCGACGACGTGCTCGACCGCACTGCCTCCACCGTGGAAGCCGTGCATCAGGTCGATGCCCTTGAGGGTGCAGAACCTTCCGGCGTCCCGGGGGTCACGCCGCCGGTCGCGAAGACCCTCGCGGCGCGAAGCGTTCTCGCGAGCCGCCGCGGGTTGGAGCGGCGCCGGTAGCGGGGGAGCGGTGCTCGTGTACGTATCGCCGGTGGGGGTGGTAGTGATGACGGTGTGCCGTGCGGGCTCAGCTCCCAGCGCCTCGCCGTCGGGCACCTTCTGCTCCCAACCGGGCGCTTCCTTGACGTAGTTGCAGGCCGCGCAGAGTCCCTGGCCGTTGGTGGCGCTCGTGAGTCCGCCGTCGGCGGCGGGGACCACATGGTCGAGGTGGGCGATAGGCGCGTCGCACCACGGTGTGCGGCAGAGCCCTTGGTCGCGGACGCGCAGGAGCGACGCCAAGCCTTGCGGGAAGAGTCGGGCGCGCGAGTCCATGCCCACGAGGTTCCCTCCCGCGTCCGCGTACAGCCGGCGCACCCACGCGCCTACCGCGGAACTTGGTGATCCCGACGATGTCGGTGACTTCGATGTCCCCGTCAATCCTGGCGAGGTCACCGCGCCCGGTGGCTCTGGGAGCTCGCCGGGTGGTGATTCGTCGTTCCCAGCGACCGCGCCCGCGAGCGCATCGAGGTTCTCCATGGCCCGGGCCGCGAGCTCGCGTGCGGCTTGCGCGGGCACCACGTGGCCGCCATCCATGACGGCCGGGTCGTGGCCCGAGGCGAGCAGCGTCGCGTCGCTCATGACGAGGTTGACCGTGACCGGCACCCCGTCCGCGGTGGCCTGCCCGGTCACGCGCTCGACCAACGTGTCGGCCATGACCTGGCCGCGCGAGCGCGGGTCGCCGGTGGCGCGGGCGCTCGCCGCGGTCTGCTGGAGGTTCGCGTACATCGCGACGCCTTGCTGCAGGGGCACCAGCGCCGTGAAGTACGTCATCGCGCCGGGGGCGGGGCGCAGGCTCACGTTGCGTTCGGCCGCGTCGCGCTCCGCCCGTTGCACTACCGACGCGGGCTCGAGCCGGTACGCCGCGGCCTCGGCCATGGCGACGAGTCGCTTGGTGCCGACACCTTCGAGCCCCTTCGGGTCTGCGCACAGCTCGCGATCCACCAGAGTCCGGTGATCCTTCTCGAGGCACGCCGTCTCGCGCACGAGGAGCTTGGCCCGGAACTCGTTGAGCCGTCCGGTGCGCAGCGCGGCGAGCGTGTGCGGCATCTCGCGCACGAGCACGTCTGCCATGCCCACGAACACCTGCCCGCAGTGCGGCGACTCACGCCGCGCCAGGGCCACTTGCGCGATTGCGGACCGACGCGCCAGGGACCGCCGTCGTCGGACCACGCGCTGCCGGTCCACGTCCTGCGGGACGGGCTCCGCGTCCGCCTGCTCTACCTCGTGCTCCACGACGGTGACGGCGCGCTCGGCCTGAGCGGCGCAGGCCGCGTCCTTGAGGTCCTCGAGCGCACGGATCGCCATGATGCGATCCCCCTGGTCCGCAGACCCGCTCAGCGCGGAGAACCGGTCCCACGCGGCACGCAGCGAGGCCTCGCTCGCGCCGTCAACGGGTGTCCGGTTCATCCCGATACTGTATCGAACATATGTGCCGCTCGCAACCCCTGACCTGCACGAACTCTGCCCTCTCCAGGCGCCGGGAGCCGGTCCTGAGCACGCGGCCCCCGACGGCGAGGTCCTAGTCGACTCTGACGCCCACGGGCCTTCAAGCGGGCTCTCAGAGACCCTCGCGGAGATGCCCCTGCCAGCAAGCGATGAGTGAGCGGCCCGCTAGAGTCTCGACCTCGAGGAGACCCACCACCAGGAAGGCACACTCATGCGTGGGCAGGTGCCGCCCCCGGGGTTCGAGAGCTTGTTCGAGACCACGTACGTCCCGTACGCGGAGTCCGACGTGGTCGGTACGCTCGACCTTCCACCGCTGCCCCTTCTGCACCGGGTGCACCTCGTCGCGTCGCCCGCGCCGGGCCTCGTCACGGTCTGCGCCTCGGCCGAAGGGTGGCGCTTCCTCCCGGGTGGCCGGCTCGAACCGGGGGAGTCGCTGCAGCGCGCCGCGGAGCGCGAGCTCGAGGAGGAAGCCGGGTCTCGCCCGCTCGGCCCGGCGGAGGTGTTCTACAGCCAGATCGCCACGAGCAGGGCACCGGATCCATACCGGGCGCACGCTCCACATCCCGTCGCATGGTGGAGCTTTGCCGTGGTGCGCACGGAGGTGACGGGCGCGCCCACCTGTCCGGCAGACGGGGAACAGATCGTGGGCGTCCACCACCTCGAGGCCGACGCCGCCGCAGCGTGGCTCCAGGTCCACGACCCCGTCCACGCCGCCGTGGTGCGTCTGGCTCAGCACCTGGGCCACGTCTGACACCCGCCACCCCACCTAAGATCGTCCCCATGCGTCTGCTCTTCGCGGGTACCCCCGCGCCCGCCGTGCCCGCGCTCGAGGCGCTGATCGCCTCCCGACACGAGGTCGTGGCCGTGCTGACTCGCCCCGACGCGCGCGCAGGACGCGGCCGCAAGCTCACCCCGAGTCCCGTCAAGGAGCGTGCCCTCGAGGCGGGCATCGAGGTGCTCGACCCGGCCCAGCCCAGGGGAGAGGAGTTCCTCGCCGAGCTCGTCCGCCTCGACGTGGACGCCGCCCCCGTGGTCGCGTACGGCGCCCTCCTGCGCCGCGACGTGATCGACGTGCCCCGCCACGGCTGGATCAACCTGCACTTCTCCGTGCTGCCCGCGTGGCGCGGCGCGGCCCCCGTGCAGCACGCGATCATCGCGGGCGACGAGGTCACGGGTGCGAGCACGTTCCGCATCGAGGAGGGTCTCGACACGGGTCCCGTGTTCGGCACGCTCACCGAGACGGTCCGACGGCGAGACACCGCGGGCGACCTCCTCGACCGACTCGCCGTCGCGGGCGCCGAGCTGCTCGTCCGCACGCTCGACGCGATCGAGGACGGCACCGTCATGGCCGTCCCGCAACCCGCCGACGGCGTCTCGCACGCCCCTCGGCTCCTACCGCCCGACGCCAAGGTCGACTGGCGCCGGCCCGCCTACGTGGTGGACCGCCTCGTGCGCGGCTGCACGCCCGCGCCGGGCGCATGGACCACGCTGCCCGACGGCGCGCGCCTCGGCCTCGGGCCCGTCCGGCCCACCGACGAGACCCACCTCGCCCCCGGAGAGGTCGAGGTGCGCAAGGACGCCGTCGTGGTCGGCACGGGCGGGGGAGCCGTGACCCTCGGTGACGTGGTCCCCGTGGGCAAGCGTGCGATGGCTGCTGCCGACTGGGCACGCGGTGCGCGCCTCGAACCCGGCACGCGGCTGGGGGAGGACGCGTGAGCGGGGCAGGTTCCGGTCGCGGCCGCAGCGGGTCCGACGGCGGTTCCTCTGGCCGCCGTGCCCACGGCAACCGCGACGAGCGCGCGGGTGGTTCGCGGTCTGGACGCGAGGGCGGTCGACCGGATCGCGGCCGACCGCGCGGTGGCGAGCGCCAGCGCACGGCGTCGGCCCCGAGCGAGCGTCGCCGCTCGGGCGACCCGGCCCGGCTCGTCGCGTTCGACGTGCTGCGTGAGGTGGACGGCTCGGACGCGTACGCGAACCTCGTGCTCCCGCCATTGCTGCGTGAACGCCGGATCACGGGCCGCGACGCGGGCTTCGCGACGGAGCTCGCGTACGGCACCCTGCGCATGCGCGGGCGGTACGACGCGATCATCGAGCAGTGCTCGCAGCGTGAGCTCACCGCGATCGAGCCTGCCGTGCTCGACATCCTGCGACTCGGCATCCACCAGCTGCTCGCGATGCGCGTGCCCCCGCACGCGGCCGTCTCGGAGACCGTCGGGCTCGCGCGCCAGCGCACCGGGGCGGGCTCGGGACAGTTCGTCAACGCCGTCCTGCGGCGCGCCTCGGAGCACTCGCTCGACGAGTGGCTCGAGCTGATCGCCGCCGCGGCGGATCCCGCGGGCACGGACACCGAGGCGCGGCTCGCCGTCGTCGAGTCGCACCCGGGGTGGATCGTGCGCGGCCTGCGCGGCGCGCTCGTCGCGAACGGACGGGACGCGAGAGAGCTCGAAGGCCTCCTCGCCGCCCAGAACGAAGCGCCGCGCGTCACGCTCGTGGCTCGCCCCGGCATCACGGACCAGGCCGACCTGCCCGACGACGCGATCCCTGGCCGGTGGGCCCCCACGGCGCACGTGCTCCCCGCGGGCGACCCGGGTGCGTTGCGCGCAGTGCGCGAGGGCCGCGTGGGTGTTCAGGACGAGGGCTCCCAGCTCGTCGCGCTGGCACTCGCCGCCGCACCGCTCGACGGCACGGACGCGCGCTGGCTCGACCTGTGCGCCGGCCCCGGTGGCAAGTCGGCGCTCTTGGGCGCGCTCGCCGCGCAGCGCGGGGGACACCTCGTGGCGAACGAGGTCGCGGCTCATCGCGCCGAGCTCGTGCGTCGCGCCGTCGTCGGCCTCCCCGAAGGCACCGTCGAGGTGCGCCACGGCGACGGGCGCGAGCTTGGTGCGTTCGAACCGGGTCAGTACGACCGCGTGCTCGTCGACGCTCCCTGCACGGGGCTCGGTGCTCTGCGTCGCCGGCCTGAGTCGCGGTGGCGCCGTCAGCCCGCGGATCTTGCAGGCCTCGGCCCGCTCCAGCGCGAGCTGCTCACCTCGGCGCTCGACGCCGTGCGACCCGGCGGCCTCGTCGCTTTCGTCACGTGCTCTCCGCACATCGCCGAGACGCACCTCGTGGTCGAGGACGTCCTGCGCGGCCGCCAGGACGTCGAGGTGGTGGACGCGTCCGCCGTCGTGCACGGGATCGCGCCCGAGATCCCGCTCGCCGAGCGCGCCGACGTCCAGCTGTGGCCCCACGTGCACGGCACGGACGCGATGTTCCTCGCCCTCCTGCGCCGCCGCGCGTGACCTAGGCTGGCGACGTGTCGACGCTGATCAACCCGAGCATCCTGTCCGCCGACTTCGCCAACCTCGAGCGGGACATCCAGGCGATCTCGGACGCCGACTGGGTGCACGTGGACGTCATGGTCAACCACTTCGTGCCGAACCTGACGATCGGCCTGCCCGTCGTCGAGCGGATCCGCGAGGTGAGCCCGATCCCGCTCGACGTG
>JAAYZM010000218.1 GCA_012514835.1 Actinomycetales bacterium | reverse complement strand
GTGCTCGACGGCGAGCACTCGAGCCTCACGCTCGCCGCGGCGCTGCACCCCACGGCGGCCGTGTGCGGGACGCCCACGCCCGAGGCGAAGGCCGTGATCCGCGAGATCGAGGGCCTCGACCGGGCGCGTTACGCCGGTCCCGTGGGCTGGCTCGGCGCGGACGGCGACGGCGAGTGGGGCATCGCTCTGCGCTCCGCCGAGGTGGACCAGGACGACCCTGCCCGCCTGCGTCTCTTCGCGGGCTGCGGGATCGTCGCCGCCTCGGACCCCGCGAGCGAGCTCGCCGAGTCCGAGGCCAAGCTCGAACCCCTCCGCATGGCCCTCCGCGAGAACTAGCGCGAGAAGGTGGCGGCGGTGTGCAGGAGGATGCGGGCGCCGTAGCCCGTGGCGCCCTTCGAGCGCCACGAGTCGTCCGAGTCGGACTGCATGGTGCCCGCGATGTCGAGGTGCGCCCACGGGGTCTCGCCCACGAAGTGCTCGAGGAACAGCGCCGCCGTCGTGGCCCCGGCGTACTTGCCACCGAGGTTCGCGATGTCGGCGATGCCGGAGTCGAGCTGCGAGCGGTACTTTCGCTCGAGCGGGAAACGCCAGACGGGTTCGTCGGCGGACTCGGCGGCCGCGCTCACGGCGTCGGCCAAGGCCTCGTCCGTCGCGAAGAACGGTGCGCGGGCCTGCCCGAGCGACATGAGCGCCGCGCCCGTGAGCGTCGCGATGTCCACGATCGCGTCCACGCCGTCCTCGGTGGCGAGCACGAGCGCGTCGCACATCACGAGGCGACCTTCGGCGTCGGTGTTCTTCACCTCGATCGTGGTGCCGCCACGCGCCACGAGGACGTCGCCCAGCTTGTAGGACGAGCCCGAGGGCATGTTGTCCGTGCACATGAGCCAGCCCGTCACGCGCGCGGTGGCCCCCGCGTCCCGCAGGGCCGTGAACGCGCCGAGCACCGCGGCCGCGCCGCCCATG
Organism: Actinomycetales bacterium; assembly: GCA_012514835.1. Taxonomy (GTDB): domain Bacteria; phylum Actinomycetota; class Actinomycetes; order Actinomycetales; family Cellulomonadaceae; genus JAAYZM01. The sequence continues at coordinate 4,456 of JAAYZM010000218.1, read as the reverse complement.
TCCATCTTCATCAGCAGGTGCATCGGGTCGGACGGCTTGAGGGAGATGCCGCCCGAGTCGTACATGATCCCCTTGCCCACGAGACCCAGGTGTCCCGTGGCCTCGCCGTGCGGGGTGTAGGAGAGCTTGATCATGCGCGGCTCCTCCGCGGAGCCCTGGTTCACGCCGAGCAGTCCGCCGCAACCGAGGCCCTCGAGCGCGGCCTTGTCGAACAGCTCGACGTCGAAGCCGAAGCGTGCGCCCAGCTCTTGCGCGACGGTCCCGAAGTCCGTGGCCGTGAGCCGCCCGGGCGGGGTGTTCGCGAGGTCGCGCGCCACGACGGTGGCCCGCGCATCCCGCAGGCCCGCCGCGATGCCGTCCGCCAGCCTCCCGCCGTCGGCCCCCGCTGTGCCCTCGAAACCCGCGACGTCGAAGGTGACGCGCTCGAGTGGCACGTGCTTCGAGTCCGACTGCAGCACGGCGTAGCGGTACCGGCCCAGCGCCACGCCCTCCGCGAGGACGCGACCCGTCTCCACGGCGTCGAGCCCGCCCACATCCGCGACCACGAGGGCCACGTCCGCCCAGCGCGACGCCGCACGCACGAACGCCGCGGCCGCGTCACGCAGCGCGGCACCGGTCGGGGCATCGTCGCCGACGCCGACGGCGAACACCCCGGGACCCGACGCCGAAGGCAGCGCGAGCACCGAGCCCGGCTTGCCCTCGAAGCCCGCGCGAGACAACGCCTCGCGGTCCAGGCCGAGCGCCGCGGGGACGTCGCCCGAGGCAGCGACCGTGTAGCCGACGGCCTGCACCCCGTCGGGCGCGCTGCCCGCGGCGACGGTGACGGCGTCGAGGGCGTCGAGCCCCGGCGTCGCAGGAACAGGACTCTGCGTGAACGTGCGGGACATGACGCCTCCTGGGCTGGTCACGGGTCGTGCCGAAAACCCTACTGAGGTCGCGCGCTCCCGGCACCCCACTATTCGACCCGCCGCCCCCTACCTGCGAACCATGGGCCCGATCACCGCGACGCTCGTCATCCTCGGACTGGCGATCGTCGCATTCCTCAGCGGTCGGATCCCTCTCGCCGTCGTCGCGACCGGGGTAGCCGTCGCGCTGTGGGCCACGGGCGTCCTCACCCTCGACGAGGCGCTCGCCGGGTTCGGCGACCCGACCGTGCTGTTCATCGCGGCCCTGTTCATCGTGAGCGAGGCGCTCGACGTCACGGGCGTCACGGCGTGGGCCGGCCAGCAGGTCATCGCGCGTGCCGGGAAGGACCGCGCCCAGCTGCTCGTCGTCGTCTCGCTGCTCGTCGCCCTGCTCACGGCACTGATCTCCGTCAACGGCGCCGTCGCTGCCCTGCTCCCGCTCGTGGTGGTGGTGGCCGCACGGACGGGCGTGCCCACGTCGCAGCTCATGATGCCGCTCGCGTTCGCGGCGCACGCGGGGTCGATGCTCATGCTCACGGGCACGCCCGTGAACATCATCGTGTCCGAGGCGGCCGCCGACGCCGGGGAACGCCGCTTCGGGTTCTTCGAGTTCGGCATCGTGGGCGTGCCGCTCCTGATCGGGACCATCGTCATCATGGTGTTCCTGGGCAAGCGGGTCCTGCCCGACCGGCCCGTCGAGACCGTCCCCACCGACGTGCTGCAACTCGCGGCGACTCTGCGCACCGACTACGAGCTCGACGAGGAGGACCTCGAGCTGTTGGGCCCGCAGCGCGGCGTGAGCGAGGTGCTCATCCCCCCGCGGTCACCCCTCGTGGGGACGCACGTGTTCCCCGGGATGACCACCCCGAGCGGGGACCTCGTGATCCTCGGGGCGCGGCGCGGGCACGAGAAGCTCTACGGGGCCGACGTCGAGCTCTTGCCCGGTGACGCCGTCCTGCTCTCCGGGACGTGGGCGGACCTCGACCGGCACACCTCCACTCCAGAGGTGCTCGTGGTCGACGAGCCCGACCGGCTGCGTCGCTCCGTGCCGCTCACGGGCGGAGCCAAGCGCGCCGTCGTCGTCCTCGGCGTGATGATCGTCCTGCTCGCGACAGGCGTGGTCCCGGCCGCCGTCGCCGCCCTGCTCGCGGCGGGCGCGCTGCTCATGATGCGCGTCCTGACCATCCAGCAGGCCTACCGCGGCATCGCGTGGACCACCGTGGTGCTCGTCGCGGGCATGATCCCCCTCGCGAGGGCCTTCGAGACCACGGGGACGGCCGATCTCATCGCGGACACGCTCTTGCGGTACGTCGGGACGGGCGGGCCGCATCTCGCACTGCTCCTCGTGTGCCTCCTGACCCTCGTGCTCGGTCAGCTCATCTCCAACACCGCGACCGTGCTGGTCATCGCCCCCGTCGCGATCGCGGTGGCCACCACGATGGGCGTGTCCGTGCTGCCGTTCATGATGGCCCTGACCGTGATCGGCGGCGCCGCGTTCCTCACCCCGATCGCGACGCCCGCCAACCTCATGGTCATGGAGCCCGGCGGCTACCGGTTCAACGACTACTGGAAGCTCGGCCTGCCCCTCGCCGCGTTCTTCCTCTTCATGTCCGTCGTGTTCGTGCCGCTCGTGTGGCCGTTCTGATCTAGCCGCGCATCCGCGGGGACTCCTCGCGGGCGGCGAGCGTGACGGTCAGCTCGAGGGCCGCGCCGTCGCGCACCACCGTGAGCGTCGAGGACTGTCCCACCGTGCGCGCCCGGACGTAGCCCGTGAGGGACTCGGCGCTCGCGACGGGCTTGCCGTCGATCGCCGTGATGACGTCCCCGTCCTGGACGCCCGCGGCCTGCGCGGGAGAGTCCGGCACGACCTGCCCGACGACGGCGCCCTGCCGCTCGACCCCGTCCACCACGGCCGTCCCGTCCGCGAGGTTCACCCCGAGGAACGCGTGGCTCACCGTGCCCGTCGCGACCAGCTGCTCCGCGACCTGCTTGGCGAGGTTGACGGGGATCGCGAAGCCGAGGCCGATCGAGCCGGAGCCCGCGCCGCCGGACAGCGTGGCGATCGAGGAGTTGATGCCCACCACGCGGCCCGCCGCGTCGAAGAGCGGCCCGCCCGAGTTGCCGGGGTTCACGGCCGCGTCCACCTGGATCGCGTTCGTGACGACAGCCTCCGTGGATCCCTCCGTGACCGTGGGCCGGTCGAGCGCCGAGACGATGCCCGTGGTGACCGTGCCGGCCAGGCCGAGCGGGTTGCCCACGGCCATGACGCCCTGGCCCACACGCAGCGAGTCCGAGTCACCCAGGGTCGCAGCGACGAGGTCCGACGGCGGATCCGTCAGGCGCAGCACCGCGAGGTCCGTCGTCTCGTCGGTCCCGACGATCTCCGCCGCGATGACGCGACCGTCCGCGAGCACCACGTCGATGCTGCCCTGCTGGGCGCCCTCGACCACGTGGTTGTTGGTCAGGACGAGCCCGCTCGCGTCGAAGATCACGCCCGAGCCCTGCGAGCCGCCGAACCGCGACTCCACCGAGATCGCGACCACCGCGTCCGCGACGCGGTCCACGACCTCTTGCCACGAGGTGGACCCTGTGAGCGGGGCCGGGTCGCTCGCCTCGACCTGCGAGATCGACGCCTGGGCCGCCGGGGTCTGGGCCGGGGTCTCGCGGGACTGGAGGATGCCCGCGGTCGCGACGCTCGCCACGAGCGCGGTCGCCGCGGCCGTACCGACCACGGCGGGCCACAGGCGGCGGTCACGCGGCGTGCGCTGTGCCGGTGGCGGCGAGGTGGCCGACGACGGAGGAATGACCGGCGCGCTGGTGGTCGGAGTCACCGGCGCGCCGGTAGTCGTGGGCGTGCTGGACGTCGCGGCGGCCGTCCAGGGTGCGCTCGCGCGGCTCGAGGGCGCAGCGAACGTGGCGGGCGGCACGGGCTGGGGCGGCACGGGGTGGATCGGCTGGAGAGGCGGGAGCGCCGCGGTCTCTGCGGTCGCGGGCGGCCAGGTCGCCTCGTCGGTCGGCGTCGACGCGCCCGTGAAGCTCGGCGTCGGCGAAGGAATGTCGGAAGAGGTGGGGTGCTCGGTGTTCGGCATGACGTTCTCCTCGCGTGGGGTGCTGACCTCTCCGAGGAAACCCCGCGAACCTTCGGCCCTCCTCAACAGAACCTGGGAAGTCGCCGTGAATCGCGTCCGTCCGCTCTGGCCACCATCACGTTGAACGATCGCGTGCTCGAGACGCACCGAATCGTGCAACGTGATCTGGGGCTAGTTGGGGCGACCTAGCTCCACGGCTATCCGGGCGGCGATGGTCGCATCCGTGGCGCGGCGGCGGGTGCGGTCAATCCGGACTTCGAGCACGCTGAGGCCCGGGCCGGGCGAGGCGAGGGACTCGGCGACCTCGGCGGCGTCCCGGGCGAGCCGGTGGCGCACCCCGTACCCCGCGCACAACGCCGCGAGGTCCGCGCCATGGGGCGTTCCGAAGAAGCGCTCGAACACGTGCGCCCGGTCGGGCTCCCCGTGCTCGAGAGTCGCGAAGACGGATCCGCCGTCGTCGTT
>JAAYZM010000217.1 GCA_012514835.1 Actinomycetales bacterium | reverse complement strand
TCTACGGGGACGCCGAGCGCTTCCCGACGAGCGAGCTCGACCGCCCCGCGCCGATCAGCCCCTACGGCGTCACGAAGCTCGCTGCGGAGCACCTGTGCAGCCTGTACGCCTCGCAGTTCGGCCTGCCCACGGTGTCGTTGCGCTACTTCACGGTGTTCGGGCCCCGCCAACGGCCCGACATGGCCTTCACCCGCTTCCTCACGGCCGCGGCGACGGGCCGAGAGATCACGCTCTTCGGCACGGGGGAGCAGGTGCGTGACTTCACGTTCGTCGACGACGTCGTCGAGGCGAACGTGCTCGCGGCCACGGCCGACCTCAAGCCCGGCACCGTCCTGAACATCGCGGGCGGCACGCACGTCTCGGTGAACGAGGTGCTCGAAGAGGTGGCGGGACTCGCGGGAGGTCCGCTCGACATCCGCCGCGTCGCCCGCTCCGACGGGGACGTCATGCGCACGGGGGGCGACGCGACGCGCGCGGCGGAGCTCTTGGGGTGGCGGCCCCGCGTCGGCATCGTCGAGGGCCTCGCGCGCCAGTGGGAGTGGGTCCGTGACCGAGCGCAGTGACGTGACCGTCGTCATCCCGACGCACCGGCGCAACGACTTCCTGCCCGAGGCGATCGCGTCCGTGCTCGCCCAGGAGCTCGCCCCCGCCGCGCTCGTCGTCTCCGACGACGTCGGCGACCCGGCCACACGCGAGATCGTCCAGGACTGGGCGGGGCGGGCCAGCTTCCCCGTGCGGTACCTCGACTCCTCGGGGCCCGGGGCCGGTACGGCGGGAGCCTCGCGCAATGCCGGGGCCGCGCTCGCGACGACGAGCCTGCTCGCGTTCCTCGACGACGACGACGTGTGGCACCCCACCTTCCTCGCCCGGCTCGTCGCGGCGCTCCACGACGACGCGGGCTTCGCGGTCGCCTGGGGCGCAGCCGACGTCCCGGGCTACCAGTTTCCCCGGGCGCGGGCGGGACTCACGGCGCGCGACGCCGTCGGGCGCAACCCCGGCTTCGGCGGCTGCAACGTCGTCGTCCGCACGGGGCTCTTCCGTAGCCTCGGCGGCTTCGACCCACAGCTGACGGTCTCGAACGACAAGGACCTCTACGTCCGGGCGCTCGCGATCGGTGAGCGCTACGCCCTCGTCCCCGAGGTCCTCGTCACGTACCGCATGCACGGTTCCGGCCAGCTGACCGACAAGACCCCGCAGCGCGCCGAGGGGATCCGGCGCTACATGACGAAGCACGAGGCGCTCCTGAGTGCCCGGGACCGGCGGTACCTGCGGGCGCAGCTCGCGAGCGTGCTCCGGGTCACGGCGCGCGGTCCCGTGCGACGCTGGTGGCACACGGGCGAGCTCGCGGCCCTGCGGCTCGTGCTCGCGGTGCGGGGGCCGCGATGAGCGTCGCCGCACCGGATCGGGCCGGCGCCGTCGGGCGGATCCGGGCCGCCGTGACCCAACCGTGGGCGCTCGGGAAGGACCGCGAGCCGCTGCGGCGCACGCCGACCGTGCTCGTCGTCGGCGTGTGGCTCGCGATCCTCATCCCCGAGCTGGCCCGCAGTCTCGTCGAGCCCAAGGTGTGGCGGCCCGTCACGGACGGCGAGACGGAGCTGACGGGGTGGCTCGCGCCTCTCACGACGCTGTGCAACGGCGCGCTCGTCGTGGGTTGCGCCGTCGTCGTCGTGCTCGGCGTGCGGCGCCTGCCGTGGTCCCGGGTCGTGCCGCTCGCGCTCGTGCTCGCGGCGTGGGTCGCGACGGTCGTGCCGCTCGTCGCCGCAGGTCGCACTCCCCGGCTCACGGCCCTCATCGTCCCGGCCGTCGCGACGGCGCTGTGGGCCGCGCGACCGCAGCGCGGGCACGTCGAGGTAGTCGGCTACCTCACGGGGGCGCTCGCCGCGGTCAGCATCGCGCTCGGGCTCGCGCTGCCCCGCGCCGCGATCTTCGTGCGGTCCGAGTTCGTCGAGGGAGAGAAGCCCGTCTCCTCGCTCGGGATCCTCGCCGGTGTCCTGTCGACGGGCAACCTGCTCGGGCTCGCGCTCGCGATGGGGCTCGCCGCCGTCCTCTTCGTGCGCCGC
>JAAYZM010000026.1 GCA_012514835.1 Actinomycetales bacterium | reverse complement strand
TCGACATCCAGAAGACGCGCCTGGGCTGCACCTCGGCCGGCAAGTCCGCGTTCTTCTGCGACTACGTCACCAAGATCATCGCGAACGACCCGGTGTTCGGCGAGACGAAGAAGGAGCGCACGGACCGCCTGTACCGCGGCGGCCTTGAGATCCACACGACGCTCGACCGCAAGCTGCAGAACCTCGCCGACAAGGAGGTCCGCGCGGGCGTGGGCCGCAAGGACGAGTCCGGGATTGCCTCCGCCCTCGTGACCGTCGAGCCCGGCACGGGCAAGATCCTCACGATGGCCCAGAACCGGGTCTACAACCCGGGCGAGGGCGGCAAGGCCTGGGAGACCTCGGTCAACTACAACACCGACTTCGCCTACGGTGGCTCGCGCGGCTTCCAGCCCGGGTCCACCTTCAAGCCCCTCGCGCTCGTGGGGTGGCTGCAGGAGAAGAACGGCCTCAACCAGGTGGTCGACGCGACGCGGCGCGAGTTCAAGCCCGAGTCATGGACCGCCTCGTGCGTCGACGGCCGCGTGACGCAGGACAAGTACAACCCGTTCAACGCCGAGGGCGGCAACTCCGGACCCATCACGGTGCTCAACGCGACGGCCCACTCGGTGAACTCGGCCTACATCGCGATGGTCAACCAGATGGACCTGTGCACCGTGTTCGAGGCCGCCGAGGCGCTCGGGGTGCACCGCGCGACGGGTGAGCCGATCGACGTCATGCCCGCGAACGTGCTGGGCTCCCAGGAGGTTGCCCCGCTGTCGATGGCCGCCGCCTACGCCGCGTTCGCCGCGCAGGGCGAGTACTGCACGCCGATCGCCATCACCAAGGTGATCGACGCGGACGGCAAGGAGCTCGAGGTCCCCTCGGCCAACTGCCACCAGGCCATCTCGAAGGACGTCGCGAACGCCGTCACGTACGCCCTGCAGCGCGTGCTCACCCAGGGCTCGGCGAGCTCCGTGGGCGGGCTGCCCGGCCGCCCCTCCGCGGGCAAGACGGGTACCACGAACGCCAACTGGCACACGTGGTTCGTGGGCTACACCCCGCAGATGTCCACCGCCGTGTGGGTGGGCCACTCCGAGGGCAACATCCCGATGCAGAGCGTCACGATCAACGGCCGCTGGTTCCGCAACGTGTACGGCTCGTCCGTCGCTGCGCCCACCTGGAAGCGGTTCATGACCGGCGCCCACGACGGCAAGAAGGTCAAGGGCTTCCCGGACATCAACTCGCGGATGCTCTACGGCCCGCAGGCCACCGTGCCCAACGTGATCGGCAAGTCCGAGTCCGAGGCCCGCAGCATCCTCGGCAAGGCCGGGTTCACCGTGGGCAGCAAGATCGAGAAGGAGTACTCCGACTCGGTCGAGAAGGGCAAGATCAGCTCGCAGTCCCACGGTGCCGGATCGCGCATCGCGAAGGGCAGCATCATCACGCTCAAGGTCTCGAAGGGCCCCGAGCCGGACCCGTGCGAAGGCTGGGACGGCAAGGGCAAGTCGCCCAAGGGCTGCGACCTGCCCGACGGGCCCGACGACGACGACGGCCCCGGCAAGAAGAAGCGGGACCGCGGGCGCGACTGGGGCAACCCCGGCGATGATGACTGAGCCCACCCGCGCATGAGCCGCGCGCTGCGTGGCCTCGGCGTGCTCGCCGCGGCCGGGGCCGGAGCGCTTGCGTGGTCGCTCGTCGAGGCGCAGTGGTACACCCTGCGTGAGGCGAGCGTCCCCGTGCTCCCCCCGGGCGCGCTGCCGCTGCGGGTGCTGCACCTGTCCGACCTGCACCTCGTGCCGTCCCAGCGCCGCAAGATCGACTGGGTGCGCGACCTCGACACCCTCCACCCCGACCTCGTGGTGGACACGGGCGACAACTGGGCCCACCCTGAGGCCCTCGGTCCGCTGCTGCACGCCCTCGAGCCGCTCCTCGCGCGCCCCGGGGCGTTCGTGATGGGCTCGAACGACTACTACGGCCCCGTCGCGAAGAACCCTGCGAAGTACCTGCGGCCCGGCGCCCGGCGCAAGAACACGAACGCCGAGGAGCGCGCGCTGCCCGCGGACCTGCTCACCAAGGAGCTGCTCGCCGCCGGGTGGATCGACCTCGACAACGCGCGCGACGAGCTCACGGTCCGTGGCACGCGACTCGACCTCGTGGGGACCGACGACGCGCACATCGGCCGCGACCGGTACCCCGCGAGGGGGGCTTCGGGGCCGACGGCGGACCCCGAGGCGCCGTCGTCGGACCGCGAGACGCGTTCGCCGTCGGACACCCCTGCCGTGCGCGTGGGCGTGACCCACGCCCCCTACTCCCGCGTGCTGCGCCCCATGCTGGAGGACGGCGTCGAGCTCGCGATCGCAGGCCACACCCACGGCGGCCAGCTCGCCGTGCCCGGGTGGGGCGCGCTCGTGACGAACTGCGACCTCGAGACGCGCAAGGCCAAGGGGCTGCACGGCTGGCCCGGCGCCCGGCCGGACGCTCCCGGCGGCGAGGACTCGATGTGGCTGCACGTCAGTGCGGGCCTGGGGACCTCCCCGTACACGCCCGTGCGCTTCGCATGCCGCCCCGAGGCGACCCTCCTCACGCTCGTCGCGCGCGACGCCTGAACCTCGGTTTCGTCGCAGGGCACTTGCTCGGCTATCCTGAACCGGCTTTACGGGGTGTGGCGCAGCTTGGTAGCGCGCTTCGTTCGGGACGAAGAGGTCGTGGGTTCGAATCCCGCCACCCCGACCAGCCGCGAGGCCCGGAACCATCACGGTTCCGGGCCTTCGTGCTTCCTGCTGTCCACAGCCTCGCCGCGCGCTGCGCCGGGAGCAGACATAGCGTGGAAGCGGTAGGGCCAAGATCTGGACCAGCCGAAGGAGGTGCCGACATGGGCACGGACGACAAGATCCGCAACGCTGCCGAAGAGGCCAAGGGCAAGTTCAAGGAGAAGGCTGGCGAGCTGACCGACGACGAGCGCCTCGAGGCCGAGGGCAAGGTCGACCAGGCTAAGGCCAACCTCAAGCAGGCGGGCGAGAAGGTCAAGGACGCGTTCGAGTGACCGAGCGCACCGCAGACTTCCCGGTGGACGTCCCGGGCCAGGAGCAGTCCTGGCCCGGGGCCACCTCCGCGATGAACCCGGTACCGGACCACGGGGAGGAGTCCTACGTGGGTCGGGACCGGCTCACCGGCAAGCGAGCGCTCATCACGGGCGGCGACTCCGGGATCGGGCGGGCCACCGCGATCGCCTTCGCGAAGGAAGGTGCGAAGGTCGCGATCGCCTACCTGCCCGAGGAGCAGAAGGACGCCGAGGAGACGCGCGAGGCCGTGGGCGCCGCGGGTGGCTCGTGCGTGCTGCTGCCCGTGGACCTGCGCACCGAGACTGCAAACGAGAAGCTCGCGCGGGATGCGGTCGAGGGGCTCGGCGGGATCGACGTGCTCGTGGCCAACGCGGGGTTCCAGATGGCCCACACGGGTGGGATCACGGACTTCCCGTCCGGGCAGCTCGAGCAGGTCTTCGAGACCAACGTGTTCTCGCCGTTCTGGCTCGTGAAGTACCTGTCGCCCGCGCTCGGCGAGGGCGCGTCGGTCATCATCACGACGTCGATCCGGGCGTTCGACCCGTCCGAGCCGCTGCTCGACTACGCGGCCACGAAGGCGGCCCTGAACAACCTCATGGTCAACCTCGCGTCCGACCTGGGCCCCCGCGGGATCCGGGTCAACGCCGTGGCACCCGGTCCCATCTGGACGCCGCTCATCGTCTCGACGTTCGACGCCGAGAAGGTCGAGGGCTTCGGCAAGGACACCCCGTTGGGCCGGCCCGGCCAGCCCGTCGAGGTCGCCCCCGCGTTCGTGTTCCTCGCCTCCGACGAGGCGAGCTACGTCAGCGGGACCGTGCTGGGCGTGACAGGCGGGCGGCCCGTCTTCTAGCTCACCCCTCCCGCTGACTTCGGCAGTTTCCGCCGACTTCGGCAGGTGTACCTGCCGAACTGAGCTGCAAGTGCCGAAGTCGGCGGGAGGGCTGGGCCGATCAGACGAGCCCGCGACGGGTCCGGACGGCGGCGGCGAGCTCACCGAGCAGGGCCGCCGTCGTGTCCCAGTCCATGCACTTGTCCGTGACGGACTGACCGTAGGTGAGCCCGCTCGGCGCGGGGGCCTGCGCGCCGGCCACGAGGAAGCTCTCGAGCATGAGGCCCGTGATGCCCTGCTCCCCCGCGGCGAGGCGGGTCGCGAGCTCGCGCACCACCTCGGCCTGGCGCACGTGGTCCTTGCCGGAGTTGCCGTGCGAGGCGTCCACGATCACGCCGTGCGCCGCTGCGCCTTCGAGTCCCGCGGCGCGGGCGGCACCGAGCGTGTGCTCGACGTCGGTCGCCCCGTAGTTGGGTCCGCCCCGCCCGCCGCGCAGGATCACGTGGCAGTCCGCGTTGCCCGTCGTCGCGACGGCGGCCGCCCGGCCCTCGGCGTCGGCCCCGAAGAACACGTGCTCGCTGGCCGCGGTCACGCAACCGTCCACGGCCCCCGTGACGTCGCCGTCGGTCGTGTTCTTGAAGCCCACGGGCATCGACAGGCCGGAGGCGAGCTGGCGGTGCACCTGCGACTCGGAGTTGCGCGCGCCGATCGCACCCCACGTCACGGCGTCGGCGAGGTACTGCGGGCTCGTGGGCTCGAGGAACTCGCACCCAGCGGGGACGCCCGCGTCGAGGACGCCGAGCAGCACCTCACGGGCGAGGCGCAGCCCGCGCAGCACGTCGTGCGAGCCGTCGAGGTGAGGGTCGTTGATGAGGCCCTTCCAGCCCACCGTGGTGCGCGGCTTCTCGAAGTACACACGCATCACGACGCACAGCTCGTCCGAGAGCTCGTGCGCCACGGCGGCGAGGCGGTGCGCGTAGTCGAGCGCGGCCTCACGATCGTGGACGGAGCAGGGGCCGACGACGACCAGCAGGCGGTCGTCCTCCCCCGTGAGCACGTCCCGGACCTCGCGCCGCGACTGCGCGACGAGGTCGGTGCGCGCCGTGCCGAGCGGCAGCTCGCGCAGCAGCCGGGCCGGTGCGGGCAGCGGGTCGAGCGCGCGGATACGCAGGTCGCTCACGGGCGCCTGCAGCTCTTGCCCGAGCGCTCGGTCCAGAGCGGCGTCCACGTGGTCGGTGCGGGTCATGGGTCTCTCCTCGGTGTGGTGCTCTTCCGGGCCCGCACCGCTCGGCCGGTGCCCGTCTGAATGACGAAGGGCCCGGACGCTATTGCGTCCAAGGCCCTGGGCTCCGGTGGGGTCGTGGGGTCAGGCGTGCACCCGCTGGCTCCCACCAGGAGCCTGCGAAAAGCGCCAATAGCCACGAAGGTTGATCACGCGCAGCACCGTAGCACGGGGCCTCACGGGCGAGCCACGGCGTATCGCCGCACGAACGCGGTCAGCACACGGTGGGACGCGTCGACATCTGCTCCCGCCGCCCGGGCCAGCACGGCGTCGGCCTCCTCGGGCGCGAAGTAGCCGTACTCGCGGTACGTCTGCACGCGGGTGGACAGGCCCGCGAGGTCGAGCTCGGGGTGGAACTGCGTCGCGTAGAGGTTCTCGCGCACGCGGAACATCTGCACGGGGCACGCGGCAGAGCTCGCGAGCAGCACGGCGTGCTCGGGCAGGCGCGCGACGGCCTCCTTGTGGCCCACGAACGCCTCGAAGCGCTCCGGCATGCCTGCCAGGAGCGGGTCCGTGCGGCCCGCCTCGGTGAGCTGGATCATGGTGGGACCCACGGGCTCGCTGAACGTCGTGTCGATCACCGCGCCCTGGTGCGAGCCGAGCGTCCCGACGCCGTAGCACGCGCCGAGGAACGGAAAGTCGCGGTCCACGATCTCGTCGAGCAGCGCGGACAGCTCCGCCTCGACCCGGTGCTGCGTGGGCGACTTGTCCTCGTCCGGGTCGGAAGAGTTGAACGGGCTGCCGCCCACGATCACCCCGGAATACTCGTCCAGGTCGATCGCCGGGAGCGGACCGGCCTCGAGGCGGACCCTGTGGACCTGCTCGGGGCGCAGCCCGCCGTGCTCGAGGACTGACCGGTGCTCGTCGTCGGCCGCGACGTCCTCGGCGCGCGTGGCGAGCAGCAGGAACGGCTTCACCCTCCGAGGGTAGGGCGGGCCGGGTCGGGAGCGCGCGGCGGTCCGCGGCGGGCGCCGTCGTCGAGCACCGTCGTCGGGCACCGCCGTCGGGCACCGCCGTCGAGCACTGAGACCTACCCTGGACGGGTGCCCGCCCCGACCCTGCTGCCCGTGCGCCGTCTCACGGCGCCCGAGTGGCGCGCCTCCGCGGCCGCGCACGCCGAGCGCGCCGACGCCCTCACGGCGGGGCGACGCGAACGCCGGTCCCGCGGCGAGAAGCACCCGATCGACGACTTCCTCTACGAGTACTACGGCCTCACCCCCGCGCTGCTGCGGCGCTGGCACCCGGGGGCGGGGGTCGCACTCGAGCCAGGGGCAGGGGCCGACCGTGAGATGTTGGCCGACGACGGCGCCCCCGGCGTGGACGTGTCCCCCGAGCCACCTCACGCCGCGTGGCGGTGGTATCAGACCCTGCCCGACCACTCGGTGACGCTCGATGTCGCGTCGTTCCTGGCGGATCGTGGCGACACGGTCCGCTACGTGCACGACCTGCTCGCCCGCACGGCCAGCCGCCCCGCGTTCGGCGGCTGCTTCGGGCTGCACGAGTGGGCGATGGTGTACCGACAGGACGAGCACCGGCACGTGCTGCCCCTGCGACTAGGCCAGGACGGCACGGACGCTGTGGTCGAGTCCCACCGGTTGCGCTGCTCGCACTTCGACGCGTTCCGCTTCTTCACGCCCGACGCCGTGCCGCGCAACGCCACGCAGCTCACGCGCTAGACCCAACCGGCGCTCGAGCAACCGGGCTGCCTGCACGCGAACATGGACCTGCTCAAGTGGTCCCTCAAGCTGCGACCGCTCGTGCCCGGGGACCTGCTGCTGGACTGCGCGGAACTGGCCCGTGACGTGCGGCTGCTCGACATGCAGGCCTCGCCGTACGACGTGTCCTTGCTCGGCGAACCGGCCGTCGCGATCGAGACCCCCGAGGGCAAGGCCGAGTACGCGGCCCGCCAGCGCGGGTTCGCCGAGCGTGCCGCCCCGCTGCGCGCCCGCCTCGCCGAGCTCTGCGCCGCGGCCCTCTGACCGGGCCGGTTACTCCCAGCGGAACAGCTTCGCGGCGAGCGGGACCAGCACGAGGGTCCAGCCCACGGAGACGGCCAGCTGGAGGAGCGGCACGCCGTCCCCGAACCAGCCCTCGTTGAGCGCTTGGGCCACGGCACCGAGCGGCACGTAGGTCGCGACGTTCTGCAGGGCCTGGGGCATGAGCGCCACGGACACCCACACTCCTCCGAAGAACAGCATCGGGAAGTAGAGCGACATGCCCATCGCGCTCGCCGCACCCGTGGTGGGGGCCAGCGCAGTGATGAGCGAGCCGAGTGCCATCATCGACACGGCCCCGAGCACGAGCGCCGCGAGCACCACGAGGGGCTGCTCGGGCGCGCGCACGTCGAACACCGCGAACGCCACCACGAGCGCACCGACCACGCCCACCACGAGAGCCACGAGGTTGACCCCGATCTCCGCGACAAGCAGGCGCCACGCGGGCATCGGGGTGGTGCGCAGCCGACGCAGCACGCCCTTCTCCCGGTAGATCTCGAAGACCTGCGGGTAGGTGGTGAGCGCGACGGTCGCGACCGCGAGCGCGAGCACCGACGTCATGTAGAGGTCGACGGGACGGAGCCCGAGGGCCGGCCCCTCGGTGATCGGTTCGCGCATCCCGGGGATCGCGAGCCCGATCGCGACGAGCAGCAGCGACGGGAACACCAGCCCGAAGAACACGTTGGCGGGCTCGCGCAGGTACAGCCGCGCCTGCGTGCGGAGAATCGTGGCGTTGGTGGACATGTCAGGCCTCCTCGGC
>JAAYZM010000216.1 GCA_012514835.1 Actinomycetales bacterium | reverse complement strand
GGGAAACAGCGCCAGGCCGGCGAAGGCAGGGCGCGTGAGTGCGAGACGGGGCGGAACAAGGCTTCCGGCGCCGAGTGCGTCGATTACTGAGAGAGCACCTGCCAGCCGGCAGTGTGGACCGGCGGTAGGTCCGGAGTACCCACCGTGACAGAACAGAACGACAGCGCGCAGAACGACAGCGCGTCCCGCCCCGCACGCCGCCGCGCGGTCCGCAAGGCCGCCGCACCTGTGCAGGCGCCCCCCGCGGCGTCCGCTCCCGCCGAGGCGCTCGACCTCGGGGCCGAGCTCGCCGAGCTCGCGGCCCCCGCGAAGAAGGCCACCAGAGCGCGCAAGGCGCCCGTCAAGGCGGTCCCCGACATCGTGGTCCCGGAGCGGTCCGACGACGGCGCCCCCGCGGTGACCGAGACCCCGGCAGCGACCGACGCCACCGCCGCATCGGAAGGTGCCGCGCCCGCGAAGCGCACTGCGCGCAAGCGTGTGACGAAGGCCGCCTCGGCGCCCGCGCCCGCCCAGGGCGACAGCAGCGAGGCTGCCCCCGAGACGCCCGTCGCCGAGGCCGCCGCGCAGGACGCCCCGGCCAAGAAGGCCACCCGCTCGCGGCGTTCCGCGAAGTCCGCCGAGGCTCCGGCAGGAGACTTCGCCACGTCCGACGCGGCACAGCCCGCGGCCGGCGAGAAGTCCGCGCCCACGCGCTCGCGCCGTGGCAAGAAGGCCGCGCCCGCCGAGGACGCTGCGCCCAGCACCACGGGCAGCGCCGCTGCTGATGCTGGCACCACCACCACGAGCGGTTCGGGCTCCCCGCGCCTCGCGACCACGGCCGTGCTGTTCCAGGCGCCTGACCCTGCGCTCGCCCGCCCGAAGCGCCGCCGCGTGACCGCCGAGGCGGGCAGCCCGGAGAAGGTGCGCGAGCAGGTCGAGACGGTCGAGGACGAAGAGCTCGAGGTGGCGCTCGACGCCGACGGCCAGCCCATCGAGGGTGACGAGGCCGCCGAGACCCAGGACGCAGAGGCCCAGGACGCCGAGTCGCAGGACGAGGACAGCCACGACGACTCGAGCGAGGACGACTCGGAGGAGAAGAGCTCCGGCTCGTCTCGCCGTCGTCGGCGTCGTGGTGGCCGTGGCCGTCGCTCGAAGTCTTCCTCGGGGGGCTCGGACGAGGACTCGAGCGAGTCCTCCGAGGACGACTCCTCGGGCAAGGACGACTCCGGCTCGCAGGACCAGGACGAGGACGGCTCGGACGCGTCGAGCGACGACTCCGGGGACGGGGGGTCCTCGAGCCGTCGTCGTCGGCGTCGTCGTTCCCGTTCCGGACGCTCCGGCGACTCGTCGGACGACTCGCGCTCCTCGCGCAACGACGAGGTCACCGCCCTGCGTGGCTCGACGCGCCTCGAGGCGAAGCGTCAGCGCCGCCGCGAGGGCCGCGACGCGGGCCGCCGCCGTCAGGTGCTCACCGAGGCCGAGTTCCTCGCCCGCCGCGAGTCCGTCGAGCGGGCCATGGTGGTGCGCGAGTCGAACGGTCGCACCCAGATCGCCGTGCTCGAGGACGGCGTGCTCGCCGAGCACTACGTCTCGCGCTCGACCCAGGTCTCGATGGTCGGCAACGTGTACCTCGGCCGTGTGCAGAACGTGCTGCCGAGCATGGAGGCCGCGTTCGTCGACGTCGGCAAGGGCCGCAACGCCGTGCTCTACGCCGGTGAGGTCAACTGGGACGCCGCGGGCCTCGAGGGGCAGCCGCGCCGCATCGAGACCGCGCTGAAGTCCGGCGACTCGGTCTTGGTGCAGGTCACGAAGGACCCGATCGGGCACAAGGGTGCGCGACTGACCTCGCAGGTCACGCTCGCGGGCCGCTACCTCGTGTTCGTGCCCGGCGCCGGCATGACCGGCATCTCGCGCAAGCTGCCCGAGAAGGAGCGCGCGCGACTCAAGAAGCTGCTGCGCGAGATCGTCCCGGAGAGCTCCGGCGTGATCGTGCGCACCGCCGCGGAGGGTGCGAGCGAGGAAGAGCTGCGTGCGGACATCGCCCGCCTCACCGAGCAGTGGGCGAAGATCGAGAAGAAGTCCAAGACGGCGTCCGCGCCGGCCCTGCTGCAGGGTGAAGCTGACCTCGCGATCCGCGTGGTGCGCGACATCTTCAACGACGACTTCTCTTCCCTCGTGGTGCAGGGCAAGGAGGCCTGGGACACGATCTCCGGCTACGTCGCGGACCTCGCGCCCGACCTGTCCTCGAAGCTTTCGCGCTGGACCGGCGAGAAGGACGTGTTCGCGGAGCACCGCATCGACGAGCAGATCGCCAAGGGCATGGACCGCAAGGTCTGGCTGCCCTCCGGCGGCTCGCTCGTGATCGACCGCACCGAGGCGATGACCGTGGTGGACGTCAACACGGGCAAGTTCACCGGCACCGGTGGCACGCTCGAGGAGACGGTCACGCGCAACAACCTCGAGGCGGCCGAGGAGATCGTGCGCCAGC
>JAAYZM010000215.1 GCA_012514835.1 Actinomycetales bacterium | reverse complement strand
GTTCATCGGCCCCTCGGGCGAGCTCAAGACGAAGCCGACGCAGCACTCCGTCGCCGCGCTGCGGTCGATCGGTATCCAGCCCGACGCGCTCGTGCTGCGCGCCGACCGGGAGCTTCCCGAGTCCACGAAGTCGAAGATCGCGCTGTTCTGCGACGTCGACACCGAGGCGGTCACCACGGCCGTGGACTCGCCGAGCATCTACGACATCCCGCGCGTGCTGCACACCGAGGGCCTCGACGCGTACGTGATCCGCCGCCTCGACCTGCCGTTCCGCGACGTGACGTGGGAGAGCTGGGACGCGCTGCGCCGCCGCGTGCACGAGCCCTCGCGGGCCGTGGAGATCGCGATGGTCGGCAAGTACGTCGACCTGCACGACGCCTACCTCTCGGTGTCCGAGGCCTTGCGTGCGGGCGGTTTCGCGCACGACGCGCGGGTCACGATCCGCTGGGTCCCGGCGGACGACTGCGAGACGGACGCTGGCGCCGAGCGTGCCCTGGGCGGCGTCGACGCGATCCTCGTGCCCGGCGGCTTCGGCGTGCGCGGCATCGAGGGCAAGCTCGGTGCGATCCGCTACGCGCGCCGCACGCGCACCCCGCTGCTGGGCATCTGCCTCGGCCTGCAGGCGATCGTCATGGAGTTCGCGCGCAGCGAGCTCGGCCTCGAGGGCGCCTCGAGCTCGGAGTTCGACCCTGCGACGAAGCACCCCGTGGTCGCGACCATGGAGGAGCAGCAGGAGATCGTCTCGGGCGATGGCGACATGGGCGGCACCATGCGCCTCGGCGCGTACGACGCCGTGCTCACCCCGGGCTCGATCGCCGCGGAGGTGTACGGCGCGGAGCGGGTCTCCGAGCGGCACCGGCACCGTTACGAGGTCAACAACGCCTACCGTCCCCAGCTCGAGGAGGCGGGGCTCGTGTTCTCCGGGCTCTCCCCGGACCGCAGCCTCGTCGAGTTCGTCGAGCTGCCGCGCGACGTGCACCCGTACTTCATCGCGACACAGGCACACCCCGAGTTCAAGTCCCGGCCCACGCGCCCGCACCCGCTCTTCGCGGGGCTCGTGAAGGCTGCGCTCGACCGTCAGGACGGGCTCCACGACACGCGCGTCGAGGAGACCGCCGCCTCGTGAGCCAGGTCGCCGACGAGTTCGAGGCCCAGCCCACGCTCGCCCGCGAGGAGATCTTCGCGGGGCGGGTGTGGGACGTCGTGGCCGAGGACGTCGACCTCGGTCACTCGGTGGTGCGCCGCGAGTTCGTGGCGCACCCCGGGGCCGTCGCCGTGGTCGCGATCGACCCCGAGGACCGCGTGCTGCTCCTCAAGCAGTACCGCCACCCTGTGCGCGGGTTCTTGTGGGAGCCGCCGGCCGGTCTGCTTGACGTCGAGGGCGAGGACCCCGTCGACGCGGCGCGCCGTGAGCTCGCCGAGGAGGCCGATCTCGTCGCGGGCACGTGGGAGCACCTCGTGTCCTTCCGCTCCACGCCGGGCGGCTCGAGCGAGGAGATCATCGTCTACCTCGCGCGCGACCTCGCGCCCGTCCCCGAGGCGGAGCGCCACGTGCGCACCGAGGAGGAGGCGGACCTCGAGCCGGTGTGGGTCCCGTTCGACGAGGCCGTCGCGGGGGTCCTCGAGGGACGGTTGCACTCGCCGACCGCAGTCGTCGGCATTCTTGCCACGCACGCGCGGCGCACCGCGAGCTGAGCTGACACCCGGCGCTGGCGGCTACTCGCCGACGGCGCCGTCGATCGACTGCCTGATGAGGTCCGCGTGCCCGTTGTGGCGCGCGTACTCCTCGATCATGTGCACGAGCACCCAGCGCAGCGAGTAGCGCTCACCCGTACCGCGGTCCGTGCCCACCGAGAGGGCGTCGAGTCCCTGGCTCGCGAGCAGCTCGGTGGTGATCCGGCGCGAGCGCTCGATCGCTTCGTCGAGCAGCGAGCTCAGGTACTCCGGGCTGTCCGCGTGGGCGGAGTGCCACTCCCAGTCGCGGTCGGAGTCCCACGGCGCCGTGTCGAACGGTGGCATGAGGTCCTCACCGAGGAACACCTCGCTGAACCACGAGCTCTCGACCACGGCGAGGTGCTTGATCATCCCGCCGAGCGTCATGTCCGAGGGCGGCAGCGTCCGTGCGAGCTGCGCGCCGTCGAGGTCCGAGGTCTTCCAGCGCAGCGTGTCGCGGTGGAAGTCGAGGAACGCGGGCAGCGTCGTCGCCTCGTCCGCGGCGAGCGGGGGGTCGGTGCGGTTCGAGACTTCGTCTTGGCTCATGTCCGCGACGCTATCGCCCATGGCCTAGAGCGCGGGGCCCGAACGCACCCCGGTGATGCTCACCGAGGCCAGGGAGTGCTCGGCGAGGAACGGCGCGAGGTCGGCGAACCGAAAGCCCGTGGCGAGCCCGGGGTCCACGTCGAGCGCGTGCACCGTGAACACGTACTCGTGGTCGGGCGTGGGCGGGCACGGGCCGAAGTAGCCGAACTGGCCCGTCGCGCTCTGGCCAGCCACACCCGGCAGCTCGCCCGCGGCGCCGCTGTCCACGCTCGTGACTTCGGCGGGGATGCCTGCGTGGACCCAGTGCACGAAGTCGCCGGCCGAGATGTCGACCATCGTGACGGCAAAGCTCACGGTGCCCACGGGGGCACCCTCCCAGCTCAGCGCGGGGTTGCGGTTCTCGCCGCGGCACTGACCCGAGAACGCGTCCGCCGTGAACTCTTCAGCGAGCTCACTTCCGTCCGTGAAGTCGGTGCTCGAGAGGGTGAACGCC
>JAAYZM010000214.1 GCA_012514835.1 Actinomycetales bacterium | reverse complement strand
GCACGAGCTCGAGCTCCGCGAGGGGGATCGCGGGCCGGTAACGCAGGAGCCCGACGAGCTGCGGCGTGCCGAGCGCCTCGCGCACCACGCGGAGCTCGCGGTGGCTCTTGGTGCCGAGGGCGACGCGGTCGACGAAGCGCACGGAGGCGCCCGAGCGCGCACGCGCCTCGCGGGCCATGCCGCGAGGCGGAGGCGCGAACATCGAGAGGATCTCCGCTCGCGGCAAGCCCGCGAGCGCCTCGACACGCGCCTGGGTGAGGGGCTCCTTGGCGAGCTCCGCGGCGAGAATCCAGGCCAGGGTGGGCCCCGTGCGGAGAAGCGACTCGTACATTTCAGAGAGGCGCAGGGCTCTGAGCATCGTACATCGGTGGCACGCCGAGGGCGGCACCAGGCGCTGCGCGGCCTCGGGCATCGTCCGCCAGAACTCGGCGAAGGCCTCCCGCGACTCTCCCACGAGCGAGTCGGGATCGGGCAAGGGATCGTAGTCTCGATGCTCGGCGAGCCATCCCCCCTCCCAGCGCTGCACCGGGAGGCCGCGCTCGTAGGGCCCGATTCGAAGCACGGGCCCCTCCACCGCGCGCGCGTCGACGAGGAGATAGGGGGCGTCGAAGACGCATCGGACGCCTTCGGGCGAAGGCCCTGAGCGATCGAGGAGCGACCCCGCCGGCAGCCCCTCGCACGAGCCGTAAGCCAGGAGAGAGAGCTCGGAGGAGGACATCACGAGCATCGTGGCACGCGGATGCGAACGCTCCGTTCGCAGGTCACTCGGCTCGTGCCGCGAGCGCGCGAGCGAACCACTCCTCGACGCGCCGTCGTGTGGGCTCGCTGGGGGCTGCGTTGTCGGCGAGCGCGAGGTCTTGAATGGCGATCTCGCCGAACATCTGACGCACGGCGAGCGTGGCCCGCTCGGGCTCGAGCACGCGGTACACCGCGATGCCGCCGCCCATAGCCAAACTCAAGAGGTTGGCCGCGCAATGGCGCATGAGGAGGCCCTCGTTGACCAGCTCGCGCGCGTTTCGAACCGGGACAATCGTCGCGTCGCCCTTCAGCCGAGGCTCGGGAAGCTCCACTCCGTCGAGCTCGCCCATGTTGAGCCCCAGCGGGCCGAGCCCCCACTCGACGAAGCGGTCCACGCGCGCCCCGCGCTCGGCGGCGAGCCGCGCCTCGCTGCCCGGCCGCAAGACCTCATCGAGATCGAGCGCCTCGTCTTGGTGAACCTCGAGCCAGCCCGAAAGGTGCCCCGCCTCGTCCCGCGGGATCGACGCCGCCCGCGCCAGATGCCCCATGTGGACGGGCCCATGCGCGTCGAGCCACTGGAGCAGCCGAGCACCTCGAGCGCCCGCATGAGCCAGTGGAGCTCACGGAGGTCTCGCCTCGGGAAGCGAAGCTTCGAGAGCGCCGCCACGGCGGCGGCGCCATCCGGCCCCGCGAGATGATCATCCATCCCCGCGTAGCGGGCGAGCTCGACAAGGATCGCCTCGTCGCCGCGAGCGACGAGCTCGTTCACGCGGCGCGCATCGGGCGCATCGTCCGCCAGGGTCCACGCGAGGAGCCACGCGCACGTCGGCGCCCGCTCGAGGAGCCGCGCGTAGGTGCTCGACATCCCGGCGAAGCGCAGCATCGTGAGCTGAAGATGCGCGGTCGCGGGGACGAGCCTCCGCATCGCCTTCGGGATCGTCCGGCGTAACGCAGCCACGGCGGCGCGACCGGGGCCGCGGAGCTCGCGTGGGTCGGGGAGCGGGTCGAGGTCTCGGTGCTCGGGAACCCAGCCGTCGACCCAGCGCTCGAGGCCGAGGCCGAGGGACCAGGGCGCGAGGCGGAAGAGGGGGCCGCCTAGGGGGCGGGAGTCGATGAGGAGGTG
>JAAYZM010000213.1 GCA_012514835.1 Actinomycetales bacterium | reverse complement strand
CAGTCCCGGAGGGGACTGCGGAGGTCGACATCACCTGGGCAAACCCTGCGCTCGGCAGTCGGTCCGGCAGCACCGGCGCCGCGGCGCCCCTGATCAGGGGAGGGGAGCGTGGCCGAGCGCACGTTCAGAGCGCCAGGGGTGCCGGCGCTCGGTGCGGGTCGCCGTGCCCGGGTAGACGAGGCACTCGGCGAGCGGGTCGAGGAGCGTCGAGGTCACGACGAACGGCGGCGTCGCGATCGCGAGCGTCTGCTCGGGGCCATCGCGGAACGTGTCGACCGCCACGTTCACCACGTCCTCGGCCGCCTCGCCGCGGAGCGCCACGTGGAACTTGCACCTTCGCTCCGGCGCGCTGGTGATCCGGACCGCGAGCGTGCTCGTCTCGGCGGCCCCGGGAGTGTAGGTGACGCTCGCGGTCGGCCACACCGGGGCCCCGGTGCCGTGGATCCACGCCGCGGCGTACGCGCCGAGGTCGAGGCCCGTCGAGGTCTCGAGCGCCGCGAGCACGTCGTCGACGGAGATCGCGCGCGGCTCCCCGAGCAGGGTCGCGAGCGCGGCGAGCACCTGGTCGCGCGAC
Source organism: Actinomycetales bacterium (assembly GCA_012514835.1). GTDB lineage: Bacteria > Actinomycetota > Actinomycetes > Actinomycetales > Cellulomonadaceae > JAAYZM01. The sequence goes on along the minus strand of JAAYZM010000213.1, from coordinate 1,055 downwards.
GACAGCGCCTCGATCTGGCGGAACAGGATCATCGGCCCCGGGCCGTACACGTCGCCGTAGTAGTCGAACAGGGGCGGCCGCTCCGCTGGGACCGGGAAGTACGCGGCGCCGCGCGAGAAGCTCTTCCACGCCGACAAGGTCCGGATCGCGGCCGCCTCCTCGGTGCTGGCCTCGAACGCGAACGTCAGGTACTCGGCCATGGCCTCCTTCCACACGAAGTCGTAGGTGTCCGCGAGCGTGGTCTCGTCGCCGGCCCACTGGTGCGCGATCTCGTGATCGAGCACGTGCTGCGCGTTGCGGAGATAGGAGGGGCGCAGGACCCTGTGCAGGCCGTCGTCGAGGACGATGTTGCCCGGGTGCTCGAAGCCGTTCCAGTAGGTGGGCGCGGTCAGCACGCGCAACTCGTCGCCGAACGGGTAGGGCCCGAACCGCTCCTCGAGCCAGCGCACGAAGGCGGCGTGGTGCGCAGGATCGAGGGCCTCCGCGAGGCCATTGCCGGGCCGATCGTAGACCGTCACCCGCGCGCTCCCCCACATCCCCATGTCGGTCGGGACCCACGCCGCCGCCGGGTATGCGCCGACCCCGAAGGTCGAGTACGTCGGCCCACCGTCGTGCGTGAACTCGCACCGGGTCTCGGTCTCCGACAGCTTCGTGATCGTGCCCGGGCACGCGACCATGAGCTCGGCGGGGTGCGTGACGCGGAACGTGTAGGTCGCGAACTGGTCCGGGCGGTTGTCACACGGCCCGAAGCGATCGCAGCCGCCGACCCAGCTCACGAGGTAGTAGAACGGGTTGCGATCGCGGTCCAGGGTGATCGAGTAGCCGACCTGACTCGCCGACACGGTCTGCAGCGGGACCACCACATCGACGGCGAGCGTCAGCGTGTCGCCCGCGTGGTGCCCCGGTCCGCACACCGTCAGGACCTCGTCCGCGTGCCTCGCGCTCCTCGCCGGCGCGCCGTCGATCTGCGCTGAGCTCGCGTCGAAGCGCTCGCCGCGAAACGGCAGGCTGAGGCAGTCACCCGCCTCGTCGACCATCGCGGTCACCTGGGCGTG
>JAAYZM010000212.1 GCA_012514835.1 Actinomycetales bacterium | reverse complement strand
GGCTACCTGCGGGTCGTGGTGCTCACGCAGTACAAGTCGCACTCGCTCGACCGGCACGTGTCGAAGACGTGGCGCATGTCGACGCTGCTCGGCAACTACGTGGCCCCGGTCCCCGCGCAGCAGCGCGTGGGCAAGCACTGGTACCTCGGCAGCGCGGACGCGATCTTCCAGTGCCTCAACATCATCGACGACGAGCGCCCCGACATCGTCGTGGTGGTCGGTGCGGACCACGTGTACCGCATGGACTTCTCCCAGATGGTGGACCAGCACATCGCGACCGGTGCCGAGTTCTCCGTGGCCGCGATCCGCCAGCCCATCTCGCTCGCCACGGAGTTCGGCGTGATCGAGACCGCGCCGGACGACCCGAGGCGTATCTCCGCCTTCCGCGAGAAGCCCTCGGACCCCGTGCCGCTCGCGGACAACCCGAACGAGATCCTTGCCTCGATGGGCAACTACGTCGCCTCGCGCGAGGCCCTCGTCGATGCCGTGACGCGGGATGCCGCGAACGCCGACTCGAAGCACGACATGGGTGGGGACATCGTCCCCTACTTCGTCGAGCGCGGGACGGCCGCCGTCTACGACTTCAAGGACAACGACGTCGCGGGGTCCACCGATCGCGACCGCGACTACTGGCGCGACGTGGGGACCATCGACTCGTTCTTCGAGGCGAACAAGGACCTCATCTCCGTCACGCCCGTGTTCAACGTCTACAACGACCGTTGGCCCCTCTACACGGGGTACACGGGGCTGCCGCCCGCGAAGTTCGTGCACGGCGGACCGGACCGCATGGGGTACGCGGCGGACTCGCTCGTCTCCCCCGGCGTGATCGTCTCGGGTGCCACGGTGTCGGGCTCGGTGCTCTCGCCGGGCATCTACCTGCACTCGTGGGCGTCGGTGTCGGACTCTGTGCTCATGGACGGGGTGCAGGTGCACCGGCACGCGCAGATCCACCGGGCGATCCTCGACAAGAACGTGATCGTGCCCGAGCGGGCCCGGATCGGGATCGACCCCGAGCACGACCGGGCGCGGGGCTTCACCGTGACCGAGTCGGGGATCACCGTGGTGCCGAAGGGCACGGTCGTCACGAACTGACTGGCGTCACCGACTGAGCGGCGCCATGGGCTGAGTTCGGTCCCGCTCGCTCACGCGGCGTGGCGGAGGTGCACCTCGACGATCGGCTCGAGCGGGTGCGGCGGGTAGAGCTCGAGGACCAGCGCCTCCCGCTCAGACCTCGCCTTCACAGCACCGAGGTCCGACGACGGGGCCGACGACGACGCACCCGAGATCGGCACCGGCACACCCGCAGCCATCGAGATGTACTCGTGGCCGGAGGGCGTCGTGGTCGTAACCGTGTGGACGGCCGCGTCGGGCTCGACGTGCTGGGTCCAACCGGGTGCTTGCTTGGTGTAGTTGCAGCCCGCGCACAGTCCCTGCCCGTTGGGCGCGCTCGTGGCACCACCGTCGGCGACCGGCGTGACGTGATCCAGGTGCGCGACGGGTGCGTCGCACCATGGGGTGCGACACAGTCCTTGATCGCGCACGCGCAGCAGTGCGGCCAACCCGGCGGGGAAAGTTCTCGATCTGGAGTCCATCGCGACGAGGTTCCCGCCCGCATCGGCATACAAGCGCCGCACCCATGCCCCGATCTTGTTCGCCTCGCGCCGCTGATCGGTGGGCTCCGTCGCGCTTTCGTCCTCGGCTTCCGTGAACTGGCCGTCCATCGCGCGGGCGACGAGGTCGCGGGCGAGCTGGGCGGGCACCATGTTCGCCCCGTCCAACACACCCGGCTCGTGCCCGGACGCCAGCAGGGTCGCGTCGCTGACCACAAGGTTCACCATCACCGGCACCGCGTCCGCAGCGTCCTGTCCGGTGAGGCGTTCGACGAGGGTGTCGGCCATGATCTGACCCTTGGACCGCTCATCACCTGTCGCCCGGGCGGCCTCCGCCGCACGTTGCAGGTTCGCCAGCACCGCAACCCCCTGCGCCATGGGCACCAGGGCGGTCAGGTAGGTCATCGACCCGGGCGCGGGACGCAAGGTCACGCGCCGTTCCGCAGCATCGAGCTCGGCGCGGCGCACGATCGCGTGCGGGTCCAACGAGTAGCCCTCATGCTTGGCGATCGCCGCGAGGCGCTTGTTCCCCACACCAGCCAACCCGCGCGGGTCCCCGCACACGGTGCTGTCCACTGCGGCACGGTCTTCCCGGGTCAAGCACGCGGTCTCACGCACGAGGGTGCGGGCCCGGTACTCGTTGAGTGCTCCGGACTTCAGTGCCTCGAACGTGCACGGCATCTCATGCACGAGTGCTTCGGCAATCCCCACGAAGACCCCACCCATGTGAGCGGACTCCCGCCGCGCGAGGGCCACCTGACCGATCGCGGATCGCCGCGCCCGAGCAACCCGCCGCGCCTTGGCCCGTGACGCACACTCCGCATCGACGTCCACGTCATCGGCCACGGCCTCCGCGGCAGCAACCTCGGCCGCAACCACGCCGACGGCCAGTTCGGCCTGCGCCGCGCACGCCGCATCCTTCAGATCCTCGAGCAACCGGATCGCCTCGAT
>JAAYZM010000211.1 GCA_012514835.1 Actinomycetales bacterium | reverse complement strand
TCCCGCAAGCGCAAGCTCCTCGAGAAGCAGAAGGAGGGCAAGAAGCGCATGAAGACGATCGGCCGGGTCGACGTCCCGCAGGAAGCCTTCATCGCTGCCCTCTCGACGGACTCCGCGGCCCCGAAGGACGCCAAGACCAAGTAGCTCACCCCTCTCCCGCCGAGATAGGCAGCTCCGAACTGCCTATCTCAGCGAGAGGGGGAGGGCGTCAGGCCGCGTCGAGGGCCGTGAGCTCCTCGGTGCTCAGCTCGAGGTCGATCGCCGCCGCGAGCGCGGTCCAGCGGTCTACCCGTGAGGTGCCGATGATCGGGATCCGGCGCGGCGACTCCTGGGCGAGGAACCATGCGAGCACCACGACGCTCGGGGCCACCCCGTGCGCGGCCGCGACCTCGTCGAGCACGGCGAGCTGCTTCACGGAGTGCTCCCCGGCGTAGTTCGCGAAGTTCTCCTGCGCGGTGCGCTCGGCCGCCGGGAGGTCGTACAGGCCCTTGAGCAGCGGGGAGTACGCGGTGAGCGTCAGGTCGGGATGCGCCTCGAGGTAGTCGAGCTGCTCGTCGCCCACGATCGACCCGTGCCGCAGCCCGGGGCGACGCTGCAGGTAGGAGTGCTCCTGCTGGAGCGCCACGGGCTGAGGCCAGCCGTGCTGCTCGCACAGCGCACGGATCTGGGCGAGCCGCCACGTGCGCACGTTCGAGTAGCCGTAGTAGCGGATCTTTCCCTCGGTCACAAAGCTCGCGAGGGCCTCGAGGGTCTCGGTGAGGGGCACCGAGTAGTCGTCGACGTGGACGTAGTACAGGTCCACGTGGTCGGTGCCGAGGCGGCGCAGCGAGCCGTCGAGCGACTCGCGCAGCGCGTGGGCGCCTGCTCCGGTCCACTGGCCCACGATCTTGTCCCACGTGGGTTCGGCCTGACCCGCTGGCCACACGCCCTCGGGGTCGGTCCAGCCGGCGCTGCCCTTGGTTGCGAGGAAGATCTCGTCGCGGTTGCCGCGTGCGGCGAACCAGCGGCCCAGCATCGTCTCGCTCTGCCCGCCGAAGGTGCCCTGCTGCCACCACGCGGCGTAGTTGTCCGCGGTGTCGATGAACGCGCCGCCGTCCGCCACGTAGCGGTCGAGCAGCGCGAACGACGCGTCCTGGTCCGCGTGCGTCCCGAGCGGCATCGCACCGAGAGCGACCTCGCTCACCTTGGTCCCCGTCGTGCCCAGCTCCACGTTCTTCATGTCGTGCTCCCGTCCGGGGCGGCACCGGACGCGACCACGTCGCGCGACCCGGCGAGGATCCCCTGGTAGATGTCGATCTTCATCTCGATGGCGTCGAGGAACCGGCCCAGCTCGGCGAGCTCCGTGACGAGCTGGTCGCGGTGGGCGACGAGCACGTCGACACGGTCGGCGATCGTGTGGTCACCGGCCCGGGTCAGCTCGACGAAGCGTTGCGTGTCCCGGATGGACATCCCGGTGCGGCGCAGCAGGGTCAGGAACCGCACCCAGCCGAGGTCGTCCTCGCTGTAGCGCCGGTGCCCGCTCGCGGCGCGGCCCACGGGGGACAGCAGCCCGATCCGTTCGTAGTACCGCAAGGTGTGCCGCGACACCCCGGTGGCCTCCGCGGCCGCCTCGATCGACAGCCCCACGTTCTCGCTCGTCATGTCTGTCTCCTCGTCGTCCGTCGCCACCACGCTAAAAGTTCGACCGCGCTCGAAGTCAACCCCTCCCGCTGACTTCGGCACTCCCAGCTGACTTCGGCAGGTGCGACTGCCGAGCTCGGTTGCCACTGCCGAAGTCAGCGGGAGGGATGGGAGGATGGGCGTATGAGTCCGGCGCTTCCTGAGGGTCAGGTCCCGCCCGACGACGGCGGTCTCCCCGCGACCGTTATCGAGGGAGCCGAACGACGTGGCTTCGGGGTCTACCTGCACGTCCCGTTCTGCACGGTGCGCTGCGGGTACTGCGACTTCAACACCTACACGGCCGCAGAGCTGGGCGGCGGCGCGAGCCAGGTGGCCTACGCGGACACCGCGCTGCGCGAGATCGACCTCGCGGGCCGGGTGCTCGCGGACGCGGGGCTCCCGCCGCGCGAGGTCGCCACGGTGTTCGTGGGCGGCGGCACGCCCACCGTGCTCCCCGTGGGGGACCTGGCGCGCATGCTCGACGCCGTCCGCGCCACGTGGGGGCTCGCACCGGGCGCCGAGGTCACCACCGAGGCGAACCCGGACTCGGTCACCCCGCAGAGCCTCGAACAGCTCGCGGCCGCCGGGTTCACGCGCGTGTCCTTCGGCATGCAGTCCGCAGTCGGACACGTCCTGCGCACCCTCGACCGGACGCACGACCCGGCCCGCATCCCCGACGTCGTCGCGTGGGCCCGCGCCGCGGGCCTCGAGGTCTCGCTCGACCTCATCTACGGCACGCCCGGGGAGTCGCTCGAGGACTGGCGCACGAGCCTCGAGGCGGCCCTCGCGACAGGGGTGGACCACGTCTCGGCGTACGCGCTCGTGGTGGAGCAGGGCACCAAGATGGCCGCCCAGGTGCGTCGCGGCGAGCTCCCGGAGCCCGACGGCGACGACGAGGCCGCGAAGTACGAGCTCGCGGACCAGATTCTCTCCGCCGCGGGCCTGCACTGGTACGAAGTGAGCAACTGGGCGCGGACGTCCGCCCAGGCGTGCGAGCACAACCTCGCGTACTGGCGCGGCGACGACTGGTGGGGGATCGGCCCCGGTGCGCACTCCCACGTAGGCGGCGTGCGGTGGTGGAACGTCAAGCACCCGCGCGCGTACGCGGCCCGCCTCGAGGCCGGCCTCTCACCGGCCGCGGGACGCGAGGTGCTCACGGACGAGGAGGCCTACCTCGAGCGGGTCCTGCTCGGGGTGCGTCTCGCGGACGGGCTCCCGTTGTCCGACGTCGGCCCCGCGGGACGGTCCGCCGTGACGGGGCTCGTCGCGGACGGGCTCGTGGACGGGCGTGCCGCCGTTCGGCGCCCTGACCCCCGGGTGCTGCTCACGCGCCGCGGGCGGCTGCTCGCGGACACCGTGGTGCGCGCGCTGACGGGCTGACGGTCAGCTGAAGAACGTGATGTTCGCGGGGTAGCGGTACCACTCGCCGCGGTTGGTGGCGACGGCCGCGATGATCGCCAGGACGATCTCCCAGATCACCACCACGAACACGAGCGGCACGGCGATCCCCATCGTGACCACGGCGGCCAGGACCGCGACGATCGCCGCGAGGAACAGCGTGATGTGGAAGTTGAGGGCTTGCTTCGCGTGGTGCTCGAGGAACGGGCCGCGTCCGCGGAACACGAGCCAGACCACGAGCGGCGCCCACAGGCCGAGTCCCACGAGCGGGCTCAGGTGCAGGAGGATCGACCACGTGCGCTCGTCCGAGGGACTCAGCGGTGGCTTGGCCGGGTAGTGGCTCGGGGGGTTCTGGTATGACATCGCAGGTGAGGCTACACGCCGAAGGGCGCCCACCGGGAGCCGGTGAACGCCCTTCGGGACGCGAGAGCTACTTGATGAGCGCGAGCGAGAACGGGTACTTGTACGCCTGCCCGCGCTGCACGGCCTGGAAGCCGAGCACCGAGAAGATGAGCCCGACAACCCAGATGAGGCCGCTGACGAAGCCAAGGCCCGGGATGATGAACCCGAGGATGTTGAAGGCGACATAGCCGATCAGCAGGGTGATCTGGAAGTTGAGGGCGGCCCTCGCCTCCTGCGCGACGAACGCGCTGCGGTCCTTGTAGATGAGCCAGATGATGAGCGAGGGCAGGAAGCCGAGGATGCCACCGAGGTGGGCCCAGCTGGCCCACTGACGGGTCTCGTCGTCCGAAAGGGGGGCGCCTGCCTGGGGGGTGGGCTGGTCAGTCATGGTTGAGCCTTTCCGAGCTGGGGAGGGACCCGCGTCCGAAGCGGACGAATCGAGTCTGTCGGAGGCACACTAGCGAAACCCTGGCCTCGGTAGGTGGATGTGTTCGGCCGAGTCCGCGACGGCTTCACGCCGTGACGAAGTCGATGAGCTCCTCGACGCGGCCCAGGAGTGCGGGTTCGAGGTCCGCGAACGAGCGCACGGTGCCGAGAATCCGCTGCCACGCCGCCGCGACGTCCCGGTGGTCTGCCGCGGGCCAGCCGAGCTTGCGCAGCACCCCGACCTTCCACTCGGTGCCCCGGTCGATCGTGGGCCACGCCTCGAGACCGAGGCGCTGGGGGCGCACGGCCTGCCACACGTCCACGTAGGGGTGGCCCAGCACGAGGAGCGTCCCGGAGGGTGCCGCGCGCATCGCCTCGGCCGCGATCCGGGACTCCTTGGACCCGGGCACGAGGTGGTCGAGGAGCACTCCTAGGCGCCGTTCGGGGGTGGGCGCGAAGTCGCGGACGGCGGCCACGAGGTCGTCCGCGCCGTCGAGCAGCTCGACCACCACACCCTCGATGCGCAGGTCGTCACCCCACACCCTCTCGACGAGCTCGGCGTCGTGCCTGCCCTCGACCCAGATGCGGCTGCCGCGGGCGACCCGGGCCTGTGCGCCCGCGACCGCGCGGCTTCCGGACGCGGTGCGGGTGGGCGCGGCGGGTGCGCGGCTCGTCACGGGGGCCACCAGGACGACGGGCTCGCCGTCGACCCAGAACCCGGGGCCCAGACGGAAGGTGCGCTCGCGGGAGCGCCGGTCCTCGAGCACCACGACGTGCATGCCGCCGGACTTCTCGACGCGCACCACGGCGCCCACCCACCCGGTCTCGACGTCCTCGACCACGAGGCCCGCCTCCGCTGCGACCTCGCGTGCGGGGCGCCGTGCGGCGGGGTGGGGGGAGGACAGGATGTCGTTGCCGTACCGATCAGAGCTCACCGTGGCAGCCTGCCAAGGCGCGGCGCGTCACGGGTGGCGGACACGCCGCGTAGGATTGGCACTCGAGGTGTCCGAGTGCTACCCGGGAGCCGCGAGGAGGTGCGATGGCCGAGGACCGCAAGCTCGACGTGCTGCGTGCCATCGTCGAGGACTACGTCGTGACCCGTGAGCCCGTGGGCTCCCGTGGGCTCGTCGAGCGCCACAGCCTCGGGGTCTCGCCCGCCACGATCCGCAACGACATGGCCGTGCTCGAGGACGAGGGATACATCGTCCAGCCCCACACCTCCGCGGGTCGCGTGCCCACGGACAAGGGGTACCGGCTGTTCGTCGACCGCCTCGCGGAGGTCAAGCCGCTCTCCGCGCCGGAGAAGCGGGCGATCGGCCAGTTCCTCGACGGCGCCGTGGACCTCGACGACGTCGTGGACCGCGCGGTGCGTCTGCTCGCGCAGCTCACCCAGCAGGTCGCCGTCGTGCAGTATCCGAGCCTGCGGACCGCGGCGCTGCGCCACGTCGAGCTGGTCGTGGTGGACGAGCACCGCTTGCTCGTGGTCATCATCACGGACTCTGGACGCGTCGAGCAGCGCACCATCGCGGTGGACGAGGCGCTCGCGCTCGACGTCGTGGCGGAGCTCCGCGCGCGCGTCAACGCCGCGACGGTGGGCCTGCGGCTCGACCAGATCACGGTGCGCCTCGCGGAGATGCCCGAGCAGTTCCGGCCTGAGGACCAGCCGCTCGTGCGCGCCGTGACGGCGGCCGTCTCGGAGACCCTCGACCAGGAGGGCGAGGAGCGGATCGTCGTAGCAGGCACCGCGAACCTCGCGAGGCGAGGGGCCGACGGCGCGGTCATGCTCAGCCCCGTCCTCGAGGCGCTCGAGGAGCAGGTGGTGCTGTTGCGGCTGCTCTCGGAGATGGCGCAGGACACGACCGACTTCGCGGTGCGGATCGGTCACGAGACCCAGTACGAACCACTGGCCGGGGTGAGCATCGTCTCCTCCGGCTACGGCGGCCAGACGGCCGTGGCCCGGATCGGCGCGCTCGGCCCGACCCGGATGGACTACCCCGCGACGATCGCGTCGGTGCGTGCCGTGGCACGCTACCTCTCGCGCATCCTGGCGGGCTGAACCGAAGGCGACTGTGAGCAACGACTACTACGAGATCCTCGGTGTGCCGCGAGACGCGAGCACCGAGCAGATCAAGAAGGCGTACCGGAAGCTGGCGCGCGAGCACCACCCGGACGTGGCCGGGGAGAACGGCGACGCGGACCGCTTCAAGGAGATCACGCGCGCCTACGAGGTGCTCTCGAGCGACGAGAAGCGTCGCTCGTACGACATGGGCGTGGACCCGAGCGCGCCCGGCGGCGGGGCCGGTGCCACGTTCGGGTTCCAGGACATCTTCGAGACGTTCTTCGGCGCCGCGGCCGGTGCCACGGCGCGCGGTCCCGTGCCTCGCGCGCGACGTGGCCAGGACGCGCTCGTGCGCATCGACATCGACCTGTCCGAGGCGGCGTTCGGCACGCACCGCGAGCTCCAGGTCGACACGGCCGTGGTGTGCCCCACGTGCGCGGGCTCGTGCTGCCGTCCCGGCACCTCGCCGCGCACGTGCGAGGTGTGCCAGGGTCGCGGCCAGACCCAGCGCGTCGCCCGGTCCTTCCTGGGCCAGGTCATGACGAGCCAGCCTTGCGCGGCGTGCCACGGCTTCGGCACCGTGATCCCCGAGCCGTGCTCGGAGTGCTCGGGCGAGGGGCGCGTGCGCTCGCGCCGCACCCTGAGCGTCGACGTCCCCCCGGGCGTCGACACGGGCACGCGGATCAAGCTCACGGGCCAGGGCGAGGTCGGCCCGGCGGGCGGCCCCGCGGGTGACGTGTATCTCGAGGTGCGCGAGAAGCCGCACGAGACCCT
>JAAYZM010000210.1 GCA_012514835.1 Actinomycetales bacterium | reverse complement strand
GGGGCCCGGGCACGTGATCTCGAGCGCGGACGCCCGGCCCGGCTCGGTGAGGGAGCCGTGGGCGAGGAACGCCCCGCGCCACGCGGCCTCGGCCTCCGCCACGCCGGCCGAGACGACCTGGGGCGGGAGCCCGCGCACGGGCCGACCTCGGTTGTCGAGGAGCCCCGTCTGGCGCGCGAGAGACTCGCCGTCCTTGACGACGCGCACCACGTAGCGCGTGCGCTTGCGCAGCCCCGAGGGCGACACGACGATGATCTCGCTCTCGTGCCCGTAGACCTCCGAGAGCGCCGTGCGGAGCCGTCGCGCCGCGATCGCGGTGTCGAGCTCCGCCTCGATCACGATGCGCCCGGAGATGATGTGCAGACCTCCGGCGAACCGCAGCGTCGCCGAGACCTCTGCCTTGCGGCACGACGTCTTGTCGATCTTGACGCGGGCGAGCTCGTCCTTCACCTGTGCCGTCAGAGCCATGGCCGACATCCTGCCATCTACCCGACCGCCGTTCCGACGTCGCCCAGGAACGTCTCGAAGGCGTCACCGAACGCCGCGGCGAGCCGGAGCGGGTCGTGGCGCGGAGAACCGTCGCCCACGCCCACCTGACGCAGGAGCAGCCGCGCCCCGAGCGACTCGGCCTGCTTCTCGAGCTCGTGGACGTCCTCGACGGACCGTGGGTCGGCGATCACCACGTCGATCCGCAGCGCGGGGGCGTGGTCGTGCACGACGGCGAGCAGCTCGGTGGCCCCCATCCCCTCGGTCTCCGCCTCCCCCGCCGGCGCGAGGTTGAGGTTGACGAGCCGTCGCGCCCGCGTGGTGAGCAGCGCGTCCGCCAGCTCGGGCACGAGCAGGTGCGGGAGCACCGACGTGTACCAGGACCCGGGCCCCAGCACGACCCAGTCCGCCTCGTGCACGGCGTCGACCGCCTCGGGGCACGCGGGCGGGTCCGAGGGCACGAGCCTGACGTGCTCGATCTGCCCGTGGGCCACCGCGACCGCGCTCTGCCCGCGCACGAGCGTGCGGGCGCCGTCGTCGGCGAGCACGTCCGCCTCGATCTCGAGCGCGACCGCGGACATCGGGAGCACCCTGCCCCGCGCACCGAGGAGCCTGCCCACCCAGTCGAGCCCCGTCACCGTGTCCCCGAGCTGGTTCCACAGCGCGACGATGAGGAGGTTGCCCACGGCGTGCTGGTCGAGCTCGCCGTGCGACGTGAATCGGTACTGCAGCAGGTCACGCCACGTGCGGCCCCACTCCGAGTCGTCGCACAGCGCCGAGAGCGCCATCCGCAGGTCCCCGGGCGGGAGACCCCCGAGCTCGGAGCGGAGCCGGCCCGAGGAACCGCCGTCGTCCGCGACCGTCACGACGGCCGTGATGCGGTCCGTGATGCGCCGCAACGCCGAGAGCGAGGCCGCGAGCCCGTGCCCGCCGCCGAGCGCGACGACGTGCGGCCCGGGGGCCGTGGTCGGGGCCACGCCTACTCCTTGCCGAGATCTCGAGCGGTGACCGTGACGCGGTGGCCGCGCTCCTTGAGCGCGGCGCCGATCGCCTCGCTCACGGCCACGGAGCGGTGCTTGCCACCCGTGCAGCCCACCGCGATCGTCACGTAGCGCTTCTCCTCGCCGAGGTAGCCCGCGAGGACCGGCTCGAGCGCGTCGAGGTAACGGTCGATGAACGTGCGCGCGCCGGGCAGCCCCAGGACGTAGTCCCGCACGGGCTCGTCGCGGCCGGTGAGGTGGCGCAGCTCGGGCACCCAGAACGGGTTCGCGAGGAAGCGCATGTCGACCACGTGGTCGGCGTCGAGCGGGATCCCGTACTTGAACCCGAAGGACAGCACGTTGACGCGCAGCGCCTCCTCCGGCCCCGACTGCACCGCGGCCCGGACCTCGCGTGCCAGGTCGTGGACGGACGTCTCCGAGGTGTCGATGAGGATGTCGGCGCGCTCGCGCACGGACGCGAGCAGCTCGCGCTCGGCGGCGATGCCGTCGAGGATCCGCCCCTCACCCTGGAGCGGGTGCGGACGGCGCACCGACTCGTACCGCCGCACGAGCACCTCGTCCGAGGCATCGAGGAAGAGGATCTGGTAGTCCGTCCCCGCCGCACGCAGCGAGGAGAGCACGGGCGTCAGGTCCGCGAAGAACTCCCGTCCGCGCACGTCGACGACGGCGGCCAGACGGCGCACTCCCCCGACCCCGTGGGTCATCATCCCCACGAGGTGGGAGAGCATCTGGGCGGGCAGGTTGTCGACGACGTACCAGTCCATGTCCTCGAGCACCGCGGCCGCACGCGTGCGTCCGGCACCGGACATGCCCGTGATGATGAGCACCTCGGGGGCCGACGGCGCGGGCTTGGTGGCCTGCTCGTCGAGGGCCGGGATGCCGTTCGGGACCGTGTCGGGGGCGGGCTCGCTCGTCATGCCTCCAGCATGCCAGGATCCGCCTCGCGTGGGGCGAGAGCGGCGACGACGGCGGCCGCCGAGGCAGCGCCCATGCCCGGGACCGTCGCGATCTCCTCCGCGGAGGCTGCGCGCAGACGCTTGAGGGAGCCGAAGTGCTTGAGGAGTGCCGTCTTGCGCACGGGGCCCAGGCCCGGCACGCCGTCGAGCTCCGAGGCTGTCATGGCGCGCGAGCGCCGCTTGCGGTGGGCCTGGATCGCGAAGCGGTGCGCCTCGTCACGCACCCGCTGCATGAGGTAGAGCCCCTCGGAGCTGCGCGGGAGGATTACCGGGAACTCGTCGCCGGGGAGCCACACCTCCTCGAGCCGCTTCGCGAGCCCGCACAGCGCGACGTCGTCGATACCGAGGTCGGCGAGGGCGCGGGCGGCGGCAGCGACCTGCGGCTGGCCGCCGTCCACCACCACGAGGTTGGGCGGGTAGGCGAACCGCTTGGGCGCGCCCGTCACGTCGGCGTCGACCTCGCCCGACGTCGGTGGCGCGGGTGGCTGTTCCCCGCCGTCGTAGCTCGACCTCGGCGGACGCGTCGCGGTCCTTGAGGTACCGCTTGAACCGGCGGGTCATGACCTCGTAGATCGCGGCCGTGTCGTCCTGCGCGCCGTCACCCTCGGGACCCCGGAT
>JAAYZM010000209.1 GCA_012514835.1 Actinomycetales bacterium | reverse complement strand
TGACCCACAAGGGCGTGCTCCAGCGTCAGTCCGGGAAGAAGTGGGTCAAGGTCCGGGCCGTGCCGAAGGGCAAGTCGACCGTGTCGATCAAGGCGGGCCGCAAGGGGACCGCCACGAAGTACCGGATCCTCATCTCCACCACGAGCAAGGTCAAGGGCGCGAAGTCCAAGACCCTCACCCTGCGCACCCGGTAGCCCCACCACCCGCCGTCGGCCCCCCACCACCCGCCGTCAGCCTTCGCTGAGACCGGCAGTTACCGTTTCGGAAACTGCCTATCTCAGCGGAAGTAGGTGGCGTGGGGGCGGCCTTCGATGGTGTGCACCGACACGGGCAGGCCGTACACGTCGGACAGCACCTCGGGGCAGATGACGGCGTGCGGCGGGCCCTCGAACATGACTGCGCCGTCGCTCATCGCCACGATGTGGTCGGAGTAGTACGCGGCCACGTTGATGTCGTGGACCACCACCACCACGGTCTTGCCGAGCTGGTCCGCGGCGGCCCGAAGCCGCTCCATCATCGCGACGGCGTGCCGCGGGTCGAGGTTGTTGAGCGGCTCGTCGAGCAGCAGCACGTCCGTGTCCTGGCACAGCACCATCGCCACGAAGGCCCGCTGGCGCTGGCCGCCGGACATCTCGTCGAGGAAGCGATCGGCCAAGGAACCCAGGTCGAGGAACTCGATGGCCCGGGCCACGTGCTCGAGGTCCTCGGGCGTGGTGCGGCCCTTCGAGTGCGGGTACCGGCCGAAGGTCACGAGGTCGCGCACGGTGAGCCGTGACGCGAGGTGGTTCTCCTGGCGCAGCGCGGCGATCCGGCGCGCGAGCACGTCGGACTTCGTGGTCGTCACGTCGAGCCCGTCCACGAGCACGCGCCCGCCGTCGAGCCCCACGAGCCGCGCCACGAGCGACAGCAGCGTCGACTTGCCCGCCCCGTTGGGCCCGATGATCGACGTGAGCCCCCCGGACGGCAGCGCGAGCCGCACCCCGTCCACCACGCGCACCTCGCCGTACGTCTTGACGGCGTCGAGGACGTCGATCATCGCTTGTCCCCCCTCATGAGCAGCGCCAGGAACACGATCCCTCCGAGGAACTCGATGATGACGGCGAGCGCGGTGTCGAACTCGAACACCTGCTCCAGGACGGTCTGCCCCGCGACGAGCGCGAGCACGCCCAGCAGGGCGGCCACGGGCATGACCACGGCGTGCCGGTGCGAGCCCGCGATGCGATAGGCGAGGTTCGCGACGAGCAGCCCGAAGAACGTGATGGGCCCCACGAGGGCGGTCGAGACGGACACGAGCACGGCCACCACCACGAGCACGAGGCCCACGGTGCGCTGGTGGTCCACGCCCAGCATCGTGGCGCGCTCACGGCCCAGCAGCAGCACGTCGAGCCGCCGCCGCAGCGCCCACGCGGTCGCCACGGCCCCGCCGAGCAGCAACGCCGCGAGCCACACGAGCGAACGGTCGAACGAGTTGAAGCTCGCGAACATCGCGTCCTGGAGCACCTGGAACTCGTTGGGGTCGATGAGCCGCGTCATGAAGCTCGACAGGGACCGAAAGAACACCCCGAGCACGATCCCCGCAAGCACGAGCACGTGCACGGACCGCCGTCGGCCACTGAGCAGCCACCGGTAGAGCAGCACCCCGAACGTGACCATCACCGCGGACTCGAGCAAGAACTTCGCGGGCGCGGGGATCGCCGTCATGCGCGCGGACCCGATCGAGAACACGAGCGTGGTCTGCAGCAGCAGGTAGAGGGCGTCGAAGCCCATGATCGACGGCGTGAGGATGCGGTTGTCCGTGACGGTCTGGAACATCACGGTCGACACGGCCACGGCCACGCCCACGAGCGCCATCGCGAGCAGCTTGGTGCCGCGGAACGGCAGCACGAAGTCCCACGAGCCCTTCGCTCCCACGGTCATGAACGCGAGTGCCGCGACGAGGAGGGTCGCCCCGAGGCCGATGAGGATCCAGCGCGGGCGGCGGTTCGTGGGGGGCGGGGGTAGGGGAGTCGCCGACGACGGCGGACGCTGCGTGGACGGCTCGGGCCCGGGGGCCGTCGTCGTCGGGCGGATCTCAAGCGACACGTGCGTCCCTCCTCAGCAGCATGACGAGGAAGAGGGCGGAGCCGACGACGCCGACCACCACGCCGATCGGCACCTCGTACGGGTAGCGCACCGTACGACCCACGAGGTCGCACACGAGCACGAAGCCCGCGCCGCCCAGGGCCACCCACGGGGCGGTGCGGCGCAGGTTGTCGCCGAAGATCAGGGCCACGAGGTTGGGCACCACGAGCCCGAGGAAGGGGATGGCCCCGACGGTGACGACCACGACGGCGGTGACCATGGAGACGATCGACAGGCCGAGCGCGAGGACGGCCCGGTAGTTCATGCCGAGCGTCGTGACGAAGTCCTGACCCATGCCCGCCACGGTGAAGCGGTCTGCGACCACGAACGCGAGGACGGTCAGGGCGAACGTGAGCCAGAGCAGCTCGTAGCGCCCGCGTAGCACCCCGGAGAAGTCGCCGGTCATCCACACGTTGAGGGACTGCAGCAGGTCGAGCCGGTAGGCGAAGAACGTGGTGACGGCATTGATGATGCCGCCCAGCATGAGGCCCACGAGCGGGACCACGAGCACGGAGCGCAGCGGCACGTACCGCAGGATGCGCAGGAACAGGGCCGTCCCGGCGAGGGCCGTGCACGTCGCGACGATCATCTTGACGATCACCGGGGCGCCGGGCGCGAGGACGGTCACGGCGAGGATGCCGATCGCCGCGGACTCGACGGTCCCGGCGGTGGACGGCTCGACGAAGCGGTTGCGGGAGAGCAGCTGCATGATCTGCCCCGCGATCGCCATGCCCGCGCCCGCGAGGATGATCGCGATGGTGCGCGGGACGCGCGAGACGAGGAGCAGCAGCAGGTCGTGACGTTCCGCGGAGTCCCCGCCCACCACGGCGCGGGCGAGGTCCACGGGCGTGACGTCGCCGACGCCGACGAACAGGCTCACGAGCGCGAGCAGTCCGACGGCGCCAGCGACGACACCGAGGCGAGGCATGTCAGCCGAGCACCCCTTCGACCTCGGTGAGGATCTTGTCGAGAGCCACGAGACCGCCGTTGAGGATGTACCAGGCGACGGAGTCGACGTACACGATCTGGTCCTTCGTGGACGCCGTCGTCTGCTTCACGAGCTCGTTGTCGAGCACCTCGGCCGCAGCGGCGCCACCCTCGCCCGTGGCCGCGTCGCGGTCCACCACGAACAGCCAGTCGGGGTTGGTCTCGAGGATGAACTCGAAGCTGATGGCCTCGCCGTGCGTGGCCTCCTCGACGTCCTCGACCGCCGGGACCACACCGAGCGTGTCGTGCAGGATCCCGAAGCGCGAGCCCGGGCCGTACGCCGTGACCTCGCCGCCGCTCGTGAGGACGATCAGGGCCTTGCCGGCGTCGGGCGTCGTGGACTTGAGTGCCGCGACGCGCGCGTCGAGGTCAGCGATGAGCGCCTCGGCCTCGTCCGTCTTGTCGAAGATCTGCGCGAGGGTGCGCGTGTTCTCGAGGTTCGAGTCGTAGAAGCGGGCCCAGTCGTTCGACACGTCGATCGTGGGCGCGATCTTGGCGAGCTCGGGCAGCGCGGCGGCGGAGCGACCGGCCACGATGATGAGGTCCGGCTCCGCGGCGTTGACGGCCTCGAAGTCGGGCTCGAAGAGGGTGCCGATGTCGAGGTAGTCCTCGCCCGCGTACTTCTCGAGCCCGCCGGGCAGGTTGGACTTCGGGACGCCTGCGACGTTGACGCCGAGCAGGTCGAGGGTGCCGAGCGCGGCGAGGTCGAACGTGAGGACCGTCTCCGGGTTCACGGGGACCACGGTCTCGCCCTGGGCGTGCTTGACGGTGATCTCGGTGGGCGCGGCCTCGGCTGCGGGCGCGGCCTCGGCCGGAGACTCGGCGGGGGTCCCGGCGGGTGCGCTCGCGGGGGCGGTCTCGGTGGCGCAGGCCGCGAGGCCCACGGTCAGCAGGGCCGCGGTGACCAAGGTTGCGGTGCGGCGGCGAAGCGCTGTCGTCATCTGGACGAACTCCGTAGCTAGGTGAGGGCGGGGGTCCACAGGCTGGGCCGGTGGCCCGTCGCTGGACTAGGCGAGGCTAACCTAAGTAAGCGCAACCTTATTCGGACATGTCCACGATGCGAACCCAGGGGGACCCCATGACCGACACCGCCACCGCACCCGAGACCAATCCCGGGACCTTGGTCCCGGAGGTGAGGCTCCACCCGCTCCGCGCCCGGAGCCTCACCGTGTCGCGCGTCCGCGAGCTCTCCGCCCGCATGCGCCGGATCACCTTCGTGGGCGCCGACCTCGAGGGCTTCGCCGCCGACGGCCCGGCCGACCACGTCAAGGTCTTCTTCCCCGCCGACGCCACCGGATCCACGCCGGACGAGCTCATGCCGCGCACCGAGGACGGCTCGTGGGTCAACCGCCCCGACCCCGCCCTCGTGTTCCGCGACTACACCGTGCGGTCCTTCGAGCCCGGCTCCGGCGAGCTCGTGATCGACATGCTGTGCCACTCGCACGGCGTCGCGGGGCGGTGGGCCGCCCAGGCGCGTCCCGGCCAGCGGCTCGGGGTGCTCGGTCCCCGGGGATCCGTCGTCGGCCCCTTCACCGCCTCGCAGTACCTGTTCGTGGTGGACGAGACCGGCCTGCCCGCGCTCGCGAACTGGCTCGAGCGCCTTCCCGAGACCGCGTACGTCACGGCCTTCGTGTCGATCGAGGAGCCCGAGGACGAGCTGCCCTTGCGCGTGGGGCCGCGCACCGAGGTGATCTGGCTCGTGCGGGGGCGCGGGCACGGGCGGGAGCACGGGTCCGACGGCGCGGTCACGGCGACCGACGTCCTCGCGCGGGCCGTCGCCCAGGCCGGCCGTACGGTCGCCGCCGCAGGCTCGGACGGCTGGACGTTCGTGGGTGCGGAGTACTCCCAGGTGCGTGCCGTGCGGACCGTGCTGCGCTCCGAGCTGGGCGTGGCCCGCGACCGGATGGACGTCTCGGGCTACTGGCGCGCGGGCCAGGCCAACTTCGACCACCACACCGAGATCCCCTAGCCGCTGCCCCCGGCCCTCCCCTCCCCACCCGTCGCGCCCATACCCGCGAGGTAGTGACCTAGGCGCGAGGTAGTGACTGCGCACTCACTACCTCGCGCAAAGGTCACTACCTCGGCGGAGGGGTCTGGGTCGAGGAGGGCAGGGGTCAGGCGAGGGCGGGGGTGCGGTCCGCGTCGGGGTCCGACGTCGAGGTGACGGGCGCGGGCGCCGCGTCAAGGTCCGGTGCGCCGGACGTGTCCGACGGCGAGACCTGGGCCGGCGTCCCCGGCCGGGCGATGTTCGTGCGGGCGAGCACGAACGAGAGCACGGCGGCGAGGATCAGCCCACCCAGCGCGAGGTCACCCGCAGTCGAGCTGTACGGCCACGAGTCGCGCAGCAGCGCGATTCCCGAGACGGTGCACGTGGGGATCCCGAGCAGCACGAGGAACCACCCCGTGAACCGCCCCAGTCCCGCGCGGCCCAGCGCCATGAGCCCGAAGAACAGCGCCCACATGACGGCCCACGTGAGCCAGATGACGGCGAACACCCGGTCGCCGTTCCACGCGCCCACGGCGTGGAACAGGGCGATGCCCGCGACGAACAGGCTGAACCAGCCCATGCCCTCGGGCTCGAGGTCGAAGATCACGAGCAGCGCGTAGTACAGGTACGTGAACCCGAACAGGTAGCTGGGCCACGTCGCGTTGATGATGTCCGGGTCCCCGCCGGACTGGGCCAGGATGATCGTGGGCAGCACCACCTGGGCGGCGCCCACAAAGAGGTTGAGCGGGGCGGCACCGCGCGGGGCGACGACGCCGAGCGTGGCGAGCCCGTTGACGAAGAGGACCACGCCCACGAGGAGCAGCCCGACGTTTCCCATCAGGCCTGGCCCCCGAGCAGCTCGACGAACGTGTCCGCAGAGATCACGGGCGCGAAGAAGTTGTTGATGCGCTCGAAGGCCGCGGCCTCCTGGTCGGTGCGCTGTGCACCCGTCGCGTCGCCGATGATGATGGGCAGCAGCCCGTGGTCGCGCGCCGCGCGGGCGTTGCCCTCGATGCACCAGTCGAGGTGGATGCCCGTGAACACCACGACCTCGACCTGCTGGCGCGCGAGCGTCAGGGGCAGGTCGGTGCCCACGAACGCCGTCTGCAGGGCCTTCTCGTACAGTTCGACGTCACCGGGCTCGACGAGCTCGCGCAGCTCGTCCACGAGGGCGTTGTCCCACGCGATCTGCTCGGGGGTGGCGTCGATGTGACCCGTCCAGCACTGGTACTGGGCCGTGTCGAACGCCGTCTGCGGGTAGGAGTCGCGGAACACCGAGTAGCCGACCCACGCGAACGAGCGGAAGTTGGGCGCCTTGCGGGCCGCGTTGACCACGCGCACGGTGGCCTCGAGGTTGCCGCGAAACGCGTGCCCCTCGCCGTACTGGACACCGCCGGGCTTGTAGAGGGAGTTGGACTGGCTCACGGAGCAGAACGCGGCGGGACGCGACAGGATCTCGCGCAGGTCGAGGTTCTGCCACTGCGGCGCGAGCTCGGGGATGAGGTGCGTGTTGCTCGGCACGAAGTCGGCCGGGTCGAGCTCCACGGGGGGCAGCGGGGTGAGACGGGGGGAGTCGAGCTGGACGGTCATGACGATCCTTGGGTGCGCGCGGTCAGGGCAAGCGAAGGGGGTGGTGCTCTACCTCAGAGAGGCCTCCATCGCACCTGGCATTAGCACCCGCATCCGGTAAGGACGGGTTGCTGCGGCGTCGACGAGCC
>JAAYZM010000208.1 GCA_012514835.1 Actinomycetales bacterium | reverse complement strand
GATGGCCGAGGGGCGCGTGGTCGCCGAGGGTCCGCCGGAGTCGGTGATGGAGGACAAGGCCGTGATCGACGCGTACCTGGGCAGTCACCAGGACGTCGACCTCGGCGTCGTCACCGGCCGCTACTCGGGCGATATCGACGCCTCCGCGAAGGAGCTCCTGCACGAGATCGAGGAAGAGCACGACGCGGCCGTGGAGGCCGCGGAGGAGGACAACGCATGAGCACTCCGGCATCCGCTCCGGCATCCGTCTCCCCCGACGCCACAGCCACGCCCGTCGTGGAGGTGCGCGATCTCACCGCCGGCTACCTGCCGGGCGTGAACATCCTCAACAGCACGAACCTGGTGGCCCGCCAGGGTGAGCTGGTCGGCATCATCGGGCCGAACGGCGCCGGCAAGTCGACGCTGCTGAAGTCGATATTCGGCCTGGTCAAGGTGCGCGGCGGCGACATCCTCGTCAACGGCGAGAGCATCGTGGGCCTGAAGGCCAACGAGCTCGTGATGCGCGGTGTCGGCTTCGTGCCGCAGACGAACAACGTCTTCCCCTCGCTGACCATCGAGGAGAACCTGCAGATGGGCATCATCCAGCGCCCGAAGGCGTACAAGGAGCGCCTGGAGTTCGTCACCGGGATCTTCGCCGAGCTGGGAGCGCGCCTCAAGCAGCGTGCGGGCTCGCTGTCGGGCGGTGAGCGCCAGATGGTGGCGATGTCGCGGGCGCTGATGATGGACCCCTCTGTGCTGCTGCTCGACGAGCCCTCCGCGGGCCTGTCGCCGGTGCGCCAGGACGACGCGTTCATCCGCGTCTCCGACATCAACAAGGCCGGGGTGACGACCATCATGGTCGAGCAGAACGCCCGCCGGTGCCTGCAGATCTGCGACCGCGGCTACGTGCTCGACCAGGGCCGCAACGCCTACACGGCCACGGGGCGCGAGCTGCTGAAGGACCCGAAGGTCATCGAGCTCTACCTCGGCACGCTCGCCGACTGAGCTGCTCGCACGCGCAGCGACACGGGGCCCGGAGGATCTCTCCTCCGGGCCCCGCGCTACGTCCGGGGGGTGGTGGCTAGCTCAGAGCTCGCCCTCGACCGCCTTGATCCAGGTGTAGGTGTTGTCGTTGTTGTACTGGTAGATGCCGATGAAGGCCGACGACGGGTCGTTGTTCTCGTTGAACGGACCCGCACCCGACTTCGCGTCGTAGTCGATCTCCTTACCGTCCTTGATGAGGTCGGCGCACTCCTTGAAGCCGGTGCACGACTCGCCACCGTTGGCACCGGAGACCGCGGCCACCTGGGCCTGGATGTCCTTGCCCACGACGCTCTCGGCCTTGACTGCCGCGAGGGCGACGAGCATCACAGCGTCGTAGGACTCGGCCGCGTAAGAGAAGTCGGCCAGGTCCGGGTTGACGCCCTTCAGGCGAGCCTGGAAGGCCTCGTCAGGGAACGCGCCGGGCAGCGTGCCCTGCGCACCCTCGAGCGTGCCGGCCTCGAAGTCCGCCGAGTAGTCGGACAGGTTGCCGTCGACGAAGTAGAGGTCGGCGCCGGAGAACCCGCGCGAGACGAGCTCGCGAACGATCGTCTTCGTCTGGTCGAACGCGATCACGGCGATCGCGTCGGGGTTGGTCGCGAGCACCGCGGTGACCGGGTCGGCGAAGGAGCTGGACTGGGGGTCGAACTCCTCACCGGGGTTGCCGTAGGTGATCGTGGCGCCCGCGGCCTCGACCGTGGACTTGAGCACGTCGCGCAGCGAGGTGCCGTAGTCCTCGTTGAAGACCAGCACACCGATGTTGGAGTGGCCGTCGCCGAGCATGAGGTTGCCGAGCGCCGCGCCCTGGAGCAGGTCGGAGGGCGCCGTGCGGAAGAAGAACGGGTGCTTGCCCGAGAGGTCCGTCGCCGTGTTGGCCGGCGAGACCTGGAGGATCTCGGAGTTCGTGATGTCGTCGACCACGAGGCGCGTCACGGCCGAGGAGGCCGCGCCGATGATCGCGTGGACGCCCTTGGACTTGAGCTCCGTCACCGACTGCTGCGAGACCTGGGCGTTGTCCGCGTCCGAGGAGTCCGCGTGCTCGACCTTGACGTCGTTGCCCAGCACGCCGCCGGCCTCGTTGATCTCCTTGATGGCCAGGTCGACGCCCGCGATCTCGGGCGGGCCGAGGAAGGCGAGTGAGCCCGTCTGCGGCAGCAGCGAGCCAATGACGAGTGCGTCGCTGCCCCCACCGCCCTGGCCGCAGGCAGACAGCGCCAGCACAGCAGCGCCGGCGAGCGCCGCGAGACGCACGCGAGTGCTCTTGTGATTCATCGGTACCCCGTTTCATCCGTCATACCCCTCGGGACGCACCTGTCCCGTGGTGGTGTAGTGCGGGAACGCTACCGACGAAATGTCACGACCGCGTGACAAACCCGAGGCCACGGCGCGTCGTTGCCAAGTTGTGACCTAGGTTACTGACCAGTCCGTTCTGTCCTGGTCATTCACCGCCGAGCTGGTCGATCACGGCGTCGGCAACTTCCCGCATCGTGAGACGGCGATCCATCGAGGTCTTCTGGATCCAGCGGAAGGACTCGGGCTCGCTGAGGCCCATCTTGGTCATCAGCAGACCCTTGGCGCGGTCGACGCGCTTGCGCGTCTCGAAGCGCTCGGTCAGGTCCGCGATCTCCTCGGAGAGCGCGGAGATCTGCGCGTAGCGCGAGATGGCGATCTCGACTGCGGGGATGAGGTCCGCGGGGGTGAACGGCTTGACCACGTAGGCCATCGCACCAGCGTCGCGGGCGCGCTCGACGAGCTCGGTCTGCGAGAACGCGGTGAGGAGGACGACGGGCGCGAGGTGCTCCTTGCCGATGCGCTCGGCCGCGGAGATGCCGTCGAGGACGGGCATCTTGACGTCCATGACGATCACGTCGGGCCGCAGCTCCGTGGCGAGCGCGATCGCCTGCTCACCGTCGCCCGCCTCGCCGACGACGTCGAAGCCTGCGTCACGCAGGGTCTCGACGACGTCCATGCGGATGAGCGCCTCGTCCTCGGCCACGACGGCGCGGCGCGGCGCCCTGCCCGCTGCCGGCTCGGCCGCGGGCAGCTCGATCGACTCGAGGTCGATCTGCACGGACTCTGGGCTCTCGTCGCTCTTCTTCGCGTTCACACCCCAGATCGTAGTGGCCCCACGCCCGCCGTGGGTCGAACACGCGCCCCGTGAGGCTCGCTAGACTCTCCGCGGGCCCCGGTAGCCCAATCGGCAGAGGCGTTCGGCTCAAACCCGATCCAGTGTGGGTTCGAGTCCCACCCGGGGCACCATCACGGCGCTGCCGCCTCGAGGTTCTCGCGCAGGACCTCGAGCTGGCGGGGCAGCTCGGCAGGCAGCGCGTCACCGAAGATCTCGAACCACTCGCGCGTGAGCTCGACCTCGGCGAGCCACGTCGCGGGGTCGACGGCGAAGAGCTCGGCGAGGTCCTCGTCCGCGACGTCGAGCCCCTCGAGGTCGAGCGCGCCCTCAGCGGGCACGAGACCCAGCGGGCTCTCGATCGCCTCCGACTCCCCTGCGACACGCTGCAGCGCCCAGGCCAGGACGCGGGAGTTCTCCCCGTAGCCCGGCCACAGGAACCGGCCGTCGGCGCCGCGGCGGAACCAGTTGACGCTGAAGATCGCCGGCGCTCCCGGCCCGAGCCGGCGGCCCGTGTCGAGCCAGTGCTGCCAGTAGTCGGCCATGTGGTAGCCGCAGAACGGCAGCATCGCGAAGGGGTCACGCCGCAGGGCACCCACGGTCCCCTCGGCGGCCGCCGTCTGCTCCGAGGCGAGCGTGGCGCCGAGGA
Organism: Actinomycetales bacterium; assembly: GCA_012514835.1. GTDB lineage: Bacteria > Actinomycetota > Actinomycetes > Actinomycetales > Cellulomonadaceae > JAAYZM01. The sequence goes on along the minus strand of JAAYZM010000208.1, from coordinate 7,375 downwards.
ACACGCCGTGCTCCCAGTCGCGTGCCTGCGTCACGAGGGGGACGTTGCTCGCGCGACGCCCACCGAAGAGGATCGAGTCGATCGCCACGCCCTCGGGCGCGTCCCAGTCGTCCGCGATGCTCGGGGCGCGGTCAGCGCGCACCGTGAAGCGTGCGTTGGGGTGCGCGGCAGGGGTGTCCGACGACGGCGTCCACGGCTGGCCGCGCCAGTCCGTGAGCTGTGCGGGCGTCTCCGGGGTGAGGCCTTCCCACCACACGTCGCCGTCGTCGGTGAGCGCGACGTTCGTGAAGATCGTGTCGCTCGCGACCATCGCGACGGCCGTCGGGTTCGTCTCGACCCCCGTACCCGGCGCGACCCCGAAGAAGCCCGCTTCGGGGTTGATCGCCCGCAGGCGGCCGTCGGGGCCCGGGCGCATCCATGCGATGTCGTCCCCGATCGTCTCAGCGGTCCAGCCGGGGATGGTGGGCCGGAGCATCGCGAGGTTCGTCTTGCCGCACGCGGAGGGGAAGGCCGCCGCGACGTGGAATCGTCGTCCCTCGGGAGAGGTCATGCGCAGGATGAGCATGTGCTCGGCGAGCCAGCCCTCGTCGCGAGCCATGACGGAGGCGATCCGCAGCGCGAAGCACTTCTTGCCGAGCAGCGCGTTGCCGCCGTATCCCGAGCCGTAGGACCAGATCTCCCGCGTCTCGGGGAAGTGGCAGATGTACTTGGTGTCGTTGCACGGCCACGGGACGTCCTCGATCCGCACCTCGTTCGCCCCTTCGCCGGTCACGAGCGGGGCACCGACGCTGTGGACGGCGGGCACGAACTCGCCGTCGGCCCCGAGCGCCTCGAGCACCGGCGTGCCGACGCGCGTCATGAGGTGCATCGAGACGACCACGTAGGGCGAGTCGGTCACCTGCACGCCGAGCTGCGCGAGCGGGGAGTCCACGGGTCCCATCGAGAACGGGATGACGTACATCGTGCGGCCGCGCATCGCGCCGTCGAACAGCCCGTCGAGCGTCGCGCGCATGAGGTCGGGCGCACGCCAGTTGTTGGTGGGCCCGGCGTCGACCTCGCGCTGAGAGCAGATGAACGTACGGCTCTCGACGCGCGCGACGTCGTCCGGCGTCGACCGGGCGAGGAAGCTGCGCGGGCGCTTGACCGGATCGAGGCGCACCATCGTGCCCTGGTCCACGAGCAGCTCGCACAGGGTGTCGTACTCGCGCTGCGAACCGTCGCACCAGACCACGGCGTCGGGGCGTGTCAGGGTGGCGATCTCCTCGACCCAGCGAGCGAGTCGCTCGTGGGTGGTCGGCAGGGTCCTCGGCTCGTGCGTCATCGTCATGATCAACCCTTCGGTCGGCGCCGGGTGCGCCTTCTCCTCCACCCTGCTCCGGCTGATCACAGATTTCCTCTTCAGCCCGTGTCAAGATTCAGCGGTCTTGACGCTCCGTCACGGATCACTACCCTGGGCTCATGACAGAGCTCCTCACGCTCGGCCTGCGCGTCCGGCACCACCGCACCACAACCAGCCTCACGCTCGACGAGCTCGCCGCCCAGGTGGGCTGCTCACCGAGCCAGCTCTCGCTCGTCGAGAACGGCAAGCGCGAGCCTCGGCTCACCCTCGTCCACGCCCTCGCCCGGTCCCTCGACGTCGAGGTCGCCGACCTGCTCTCCCCCGAGCCCCCCACGCACCGTGCTGCTCTCGAGATCGCGCTCGACCGAGCACAGCGCTCCCCCGCGTACGCGGCGCTCGGCCTCCCGGACGTGCGCCCCTCCAAGTCGCTCACCACGGAAACCCTCGAGGCGCTCGTGGGTCTGCACACCGAGCTAGCCCGCCGCGTCGCCGCGGCGATCGCCACTCCCGAGGAGGCGCGTCGGGCCAACACCGAGCTGCGCCGGTGGATGCGCGAGCGCGACAACTACCTGCCCGACGTCGAGGAGGCCGCGCTCGACGCGTTGCGCTGGGGCGGCTACACGAGCGGCGCCCTCACCCACCGCAGCGTCGCGCGGATCGCCGAGCACTTCGGGTTCACCCTCTTGCACGTCGACGACCTGCCGCACTCGACACGCACCGTCACCGACCTCGCGAACGGCCGCATCTACCTCCCCCCGGCGTCGATCCCCGGCGGGCTGGGACTGCGCTCGCTCGCGCTGCAGGCGATCGGCCACCGCGTGCTCGGGCACTCCACCCCGCGCGGCTACGCCGACTTCTTGCGCCAGCGGCTCGAGATCAGCTACTTCGCGTCCGCGTGCCTGCTCCCCCGCGACGCCGCGGTCGAGTTCCTCACGGCAGCCAAGAAGGCCAAGGACCTCGCCGTCGAGGACTTCCGCGACGCGTTCGGTGTCACGCACGAGACGGCCGCGCTGCGCATGACGAACCTCTTGACCTCGCACCTCGACCTGCGCGTGCACTTCTTGCGGGCCGGGGACGACGGCGCTCTCTATCGCGGGTTCGAGAACGACGGGATGGCCTTCCCTACGGACTCGACGGGTGCGATCGAGGGCCAGTCGATCTGCCGGCAGTGGCCCGCCCGGGTGGCGTTCACGCGCCGCGACCGGACCACCGAGTACCACCAGTACACCGACACCCCGCACGGGACGTACTGGAGCTCGACCCAGACCGGCGAGGCCACGGCGGGCGCGTTCGCGATCAGCTTCGGAGTCCCGTTCGGCTCCGCGAAGTGGTTCCGCGGTCGCGAGACGACGACCCGCACCGTCTCGCGGTGCCCCGACCCGGACTGCTGCCGCCGCCCCGACCCCGAGCTCGCCGCCTACTGGTCGCAGAACTCCTGGCCGAGCGCGACCGTGCACGCGCACGTGCTCGCTCCGCTGCCGAGCGGGACGTTCCCCGGCGTCGACGACTCCGAGGTCTACGCGTTCCTCGAGCGACACGGCAACGGGGCCACCGGCCGCAGCCGGTGACCCCGTTGCCGTACGCGCGAGAGCGTCAGTCCTTCTTGACGTCCCCGATGCGGTGCACCTGGAGCGAGTTCGTGGTGCCGGGCACACCCACGGGGGCGCCCGAGACGACGACGACGAGGTCGCCCGGCTCCGCGAGGCCGTTGGCCTGGAGCGTCTGGTCCACCTGACCCACCATCTCGTCCGAGTTGGCGACGCTCGGCACCTGGTACGGCGCCACGCCCCAGCTCAGTGCGAGCTCGTTGTGCGTCGAGGCGTCCGGCGTGAACGCGAGGAGCGGGATGCTCGAGCGCAACCGCGACATTCGCTTGGCGCTGTCACCGCTCTGCGTGAACGTCACGAGGTACTTGACCCCGAGGATCTCTCCCACCTCGGCCGCGGCGCGCGTGATGGCGCCACCACGAGTGTGCGGGATCGAGCCGAGCGGCGCGATGCGCTCCGCACCGAGCTCTTCCGTGGCCTTGATGATGCTCGCCATCGTCTCGACGGCCACGATCGGGTAGTCACCGACCTACGTCTCGCCCGAGAGCATGACGGCGTCCGCACCGTCGAGGACGGCGTTGGCGCAGTCCGACGCCTCGGCGCGCGTCGGGCGCGGCGACGTGATCATCGACTCGAGCACCTGGGTCGCCACGATGACGGGCTTGGCGAACTGTCGGGCCAGCTCGACGGCACGCTTCTGCACGAGCGGGACCTGCTCGAGCGGCATCTCGACACCAAGGTCACCACGCGCGACCATGATCGCGTCGAACGCGTCGACGACCTCGGCGAGGTTCTCGACCGCCTGCGGCTTCTCGACCTTCGCGATGACGGGGACGATGCGCCCCTCTTCCTTCATGACCGCGAGGACGTCCTCGTAGTCCTTCGCGGAACGCACGAAGGACAGCGCGATGAGGTCCGCACCGACGCGCAGAGCCCAGCGCAGGTCGTCCGTGTCCTTCTCGCTCAGCGCGGGGACGGAGACGGCGACACCCGGGAGGTTGAGGCCCTTGTTGTTCGACACGGGGCCCGGAACCTCGACCTCGGTGACGACGCGCGGGCCCTCGACGGCCTTGACGCGGACGAGCACCTTGCCGTCGTCGATGAGGATCGGGTCACCGACGCGCGCGTCGCCCGGGAGGCCCTTGTGCGTCGTGGAGACGAGCTCCTTGGTCCCCGGCACGTCCTCCGTGGTGATGGTGAAGATGTCGCCGACGGCGAGCTCGTGCTTGCCGTCGACGAAGGTGCCGAGACGGATCTTGGGACCCTGCAGGTCGACGAGGACGGCGACAGCACGGCCGGAGGCCTTCGCCGCGTCCCGGACGCGGTGGTAGACCTTCTCGTGCAGCTCGGTGTCGCCGTGGCTGCGGTTGAGCCGCGCGACGTCCATGCCGGCGTCCACGAGGGCCCTGATCTGCTCGGGCGACTCCGTGGCGGGGCCGATGGTGCACACGATCTTTGCTCTACGCATGAAGTTGAGCCTCTTGCCTTTCGTTGTGAGTACACGGGTCTCGACGTCGGTACGACGCTACCCAAGGTCCTACGGTCGCAGGGCGACCTTGGTCGCAGGGACGGGCGACGGAAGCTCCGTAGCGCCCATGAGGAAGGTGTCCACGGCAGCCGCGGCGGCGCGCCCCTCGGCGATCGCCCACACGACGAGCGACTGGCCACGGCCCGCGTCACCCGCGACGAAGACGCCGGGGACGCTGGTCGCGTAGTCACGCTCGCGCGCGATGAAGCCCCGCCCCGTGAGGTCCGCACCCGTCTGCTCGACGAGGGCACCGGTCTCGGGGCCGGTGAAGCCCATCGCGATCAGCACGAGGTCCGCGGGGATCTCACGCTCCGTGCCCGGCGTCGGGAGCCGGCGTCCGTCCGCGAGGTACTCCGTGGTCGCCAGCCGCAGCGAGCGCACCGCGCCGTCGTCGTTCCCCACGAACGCGACGGTCGAGGCGAGGTAGCTGCGCTCCCCACCCTCCTCGTGCGAGGACGACACCTCGAACAGCACGGGGTCGGTGGGCCACGGCTGGTTCTCGGGTCGCTCCGTGGGCGGGCGCTTGCCGATCGCGAGCGTCGTGACCGAGGCGGCCTGCTGCCGCAGCGCGGTGCCGAGGCAGTCGGAGCCGGTGTCGCCGCCGCCGATGATGATCACGTGCTTGCCCGTCGCGGTGATCTGGTCCCGAACGCGCCGACCGGCCTGCACCGCGTTGGCCTGGTGCAGGTACTCCATCGCGAAGTGGACGCCGTCGAGCTCCTTGCCCGGCACGTCGAGCTCGCGCGGCACCGGGGCACCGGTCGCGACCACCACGGCGTCGTACCGGGCCCGCAGGTCCGACCACAAGATGTCGACACCGATCTCGATGCCCGGGCGGAACCGCGTGCCCTCGAGCTCCATCTGCTCCATGCGCCGGTCGATGTGACGCTTCTCGAGCTTGAAGTCGGGCACGCCGTAGCGCATGAGCCCGCCGATCGCGTCGTCCTTCTCGAACACCGCGACGGTGTGACCCGCGCGCGTGAGCTGTTGCGCGGCGGCCATCCCCGCCGGGCCGGAACCGACCACGGCGACCGTCTTGCCCGTGAGCCGCTGCGGCACCTGGGGCTGCACGTAGCCGCGCTCCCAGGCCTCGTCGATGATCGACTCCTCGATGTTCTTGATCGTCACCGGGGGCTGGCTGATGCCGAGCACGCAGCTCGTCTCGCACGGCGCCGGGCAGATGCGGCCCGTGAACTCCGGGAAGTTGTTGGTCGCGTGCAGGCGGTCCGCGGCGTCGGCCCACTGCCCGCGCCACACGAGGTCGTTCCACTCGGGGATGAGGTTCCCGAGCGGGCAGCCCTCGTGGCAGAACGGGATTCCGCAGTCCATGCAGCGGCCCGCCTGGCGCACCAGGATCGGGTCCGTGCTCGGGGAGCCCGCGCGGTGCTCGTGCACCTCGCGCCAGTCCATGAGCCGGACGGGCACGGGGCGCGACGGCGGGAGCTCGCGGTCACGGACCTTCAGGAAGCCACGGTAGTCAGCCACGAGACACCTCCAGGATGTGGTCCCACACGCCGGGCGCGCTCGGGTCGAGGCCGTCGGCCTCCGCCTGGGCCATCGCCCTCGTCATGCGGGCGAACTCGAGGGGGAGCACGCGCGTGAACCGCGCGCGCCACCCGTCGTCCGCGAGCAGCGCGGCCGCCCCTGGCGAGCCCGTCTCCTCGACGTGCCGTTGCAGCAGGCCGCCCACGAGGACCACGTCCTCGTCGTCGAGCGGTGCGAGCTCGAGCTCTCCCGCGGCGAGCGCGGCCGCGTTGACCGCCTCGGTGCGCAGGTCGAGCACGTACGCCGTGCCGCCGGACATGCCCGCGGCGAAGTTGCGCCCCGTGGGCCCGAGCACCAGCACGGTGCCACCCGTCATGTACTCGCAGCCGTGGTCGCCCACGCCCTCCACGACGAGCGTGGCGCCGGAGTTGCGGACCGCGAAGCGCTCGCCCACGAGCCCGCGGGCGAAGATCTCGCCCGACGTCGCGCCGTAGCCGATGACGTTGCCCGCGATGACGTCGCGCTCCCCGCTCAGCACCGACGCGCGGTCCGGTCGCACCACGATGCGACCGCCCGAGAGCCCCTTGCCGACGTAGTCGTTCGCGTCGCCGAAGAGCCGCAGGGTCACCCCGCGCGGGACGAAGGCGCCGAAGGACTGGCCCGCAGAACCCGAGAAGGACAGGTCGATCGTGCCGTCCGCGAGGCCCGCGGCACCGTGGTGCTTCGTGACCTCGTGACCGAGCATCGTGCCGACCGTGCGGTTGACGTTGCGGATGGCGAACTCCCCGCGCACCGGCTCACCACGCTCGAGCGCCGGGGCGGCGAGCGCGACGAGCTCGCGGTCCAGCGCGGCGTCGAGCCCGTGGTCCTGCTGGCTCGTGTTGCGCAGGCTCGAGCCCTTGGCCGGCGTGACGGGAGCGAGCACGGGGCCCAGGTCGAGGCCGTCGGCCTTCCAGTGGTCGACGGCGCGCCGGACGTCGAGCGCACCGACCTGGCCCACGGCCTCCTCGATCGAGCGGAAACCGAGCGCCGCGAGGTACTCGCGCACCTCCTGGGCGATGAACTCGAAGAAGGTCACGACGAACTCGGGCTTGCCGGTGAAGCGCGCCCGGAGCTCGGGGTTCTGGGTCGCGACGCCCACGGGGCACGTGTCGAGGTGACAGACGCGCATCATGACGCACCCGGACACGACCAGGGGCGCGGTCGCGAAGCCGAACTCCTCCGCGCCGAGCAGCGCGGCGACCACGACGTCCCGGCCCGTCTTGAGCTGGCCGTCCACCTGCACCACGATCCGGTCGCGCAGCCCGTTGAGCACGAGCGTCTGCTGCGTGTCCGCGAGGCCGAGCTCCCACGGGCCGCCCGCGTGCTTGAGCGACGTGAGCGGGCTCGCCCCGGTGCCGCCGTCGTGCCCCGAGATGAGGACGACGTCCGCGTGCGCCTTGGACACCCCGGTCGCGACCGTGCCGACGCCCACCT
>JAAYZM010000207.1 GCA_012514835.1 Actinomycetales bacterium | reverse complement strand
GCTCCTCGAGGGCCTCGTCGACGCCGGCCACGTCCGCGAACGTGACCTGCGGGGACTCCTTCGAGACGAGCTTGGCCTTGGACTTGCCGAACTGCATGACGCGCGAGCCGCCTCCCTGCATCGAGCTCATGAGGAACCAGAACAGCGCGATGATGATGATGAACGGCAGCATGATCTGCAGCAGCGAGGCCCACCACGAGGTCTGGGGCACGTCCGAGGTGTAACCCTTGTCGAGCTCCGCCGCTGCGACCGCGCGGACCACCATCTCGCCCTGCGGCGTGACGTAGAAGAACTGCAGGTTCTTGCCCTTGTTGTCCTCACCCACCATGTAGTCCTCGGTGAGAGTGAGGTCGACGCGCTGCACGCCTTCCGTGATGCGCACCTGCTCGACCTTGTCCCCCGCGAGGAGCTCGAGCCCCGCCGAGGTGTCGATGCGCGCGACGCTCGGGGCGGTCAGCGCCGAGGCGGCCATCGCGAGGATGATGACGGCGAGCACGATCCAGAGGATCGGTCCGCGGGCAAGTCGCTTGAGATTCATCGCCGTCGGGCCCAGGCCCATCCCTCCGTAGGGTCAGTCAACACCGCGACGCTACACGCTGATCCTGGACGTTCCCGGAGTGTTCGCCCAGGGCTGCACGACCCTGGGACCAGCGTCAAGACTGGTAGACGTGCGGCGCGAGCGTGCCCACGAAGGGCAGCGTGCGGTAGCGCTCCGCGTAGTCGAGGCCGTAGCCCACCACGAACTCGCTCGGGATGTCGAAGCCCACGTACTTCACGTCCACCTCGACCTTGGCCGCGTCGGGCTTGCGCAGCATCGCCGCGACCTCCACGGACGCGGGCCCGCGCGAGCGCAGGTTGGACAGCAGCCACGAGAGCGTCAGGCCCGAGTCGACGATGTCCTCGACGATCAGCACGTGCCGTCCCGTGAGATCCGAGTCGAGGTCCTTGAGGATGCGCACCACGCCCGAGGACTTGGTGCCCGAACCGTACGAGCTCACGGCCATCCAGTCCATCTGGACGTCGTGGTGCAAGCGCCGCGCGAGGTCCGCCATGACCATGACGGCACCCTTGAGGACACCCACGAGGAGGAGGTCCTTGCCGCGGTAGTCGGCGTCGATGTCCACCGACATCTCGTCGAGCCGCGCCGAGAGCTGCTCCGCGGTGACGAGCACCTTCTCGATGTCCTGACCGACGTCGGACTGGTCCACAGCACAGCTCCCTCGAGTCCCTACGGACCGACTCCCGGCCCGGAGATGATCAGCATGCCACGTTCCCGGTGGCCCTTCGCCCCGTCCGGCAGCGCGACCGCCCCCTGCCCGCGATAGGACGTCACGAGGGCGTCGAGGGCGAGGACGTGCTCGCGCGAGAGTGCCCCCGCGGAGGCTCCCGCGGCGAGGGCCGCGAGGCGCAGGGTCCGACGGCGGATCGCGGGCGGCTCGGCCGCGAGGGTTGCGATGTCGTACCGCTGTCCGACGGCGGGACGCGGGCGGGCGCCCACCCGGGGTTCACCGTCGTCGGCGGGTGCTTCTGGTCCGACGGCGGGATCGCTGGGACGCTCGCCGCGGGGGTCGCCGTCGTCGGCCCGTGCCCTCTCGAGGAGGCGCGCCGCGAGCGGGTCGAGCGCTTCCGCGTCCTCGCGGAGCTGTTCGGCCGTGCGCGCGAGCGCCTCGGGGACGCCGGGGCCCAGCACCTCGGCGAGCGTGGGCATGACGCGGGCGCGCAGGGCGGAGCGGCGCGGGCCGTGCGGGTCGGTGTTGGTGGGGTCGTGCCACGGGTCCAGGCCCGCGGCGACGCACACCTCGAGCAGCTGGGCGCGGCGCATGCCGAGCAGCGGGCGGCGCAGGATCCCCCGCGTGGCCGCCATGCCCGCGAGCGAGCGCGCACCCGAGCCGCGCGCGAGGCCGAGCAGCACGGTCTCGGCCTGGTCGTCGAGCGTGTGACCCAGCAGGACCGCCGCGGCGCCGAGCCTCGCGGCCGCCTCGGTGAGCGCGCCGTAGCGGGCGTCCCGCGCGGCGGCCTCCATGCCGCCCGCCGTGCCCACCTCGACGCGGTGCACCTCGACGGGGTCGAGGCCCAGCTCGCGGCACTGTGCGGCGGCGCGCGCGGCGACCTCGGCCGAGCCGTCCTGCAGGGCGTGGTCCACCACGACGGCACCCGCGCGCAGGCCCGCGCGGGGCAGCGCGAACGCCGCCGCCGCCGCGAGCGCGAGCGAGTCCGGGCCGCCCGAGCACGCGACCAGCACGAGCGCGTCGCCCGGCAGGTCCTCGACGGCGGTCCGCACGGCGAGGCGCGCGGTCGCGACGTCAGGGTGCGGGCCGGCCATCTCAGCCCAGCACGCGGCGCACCCAGGCCCGCGGGTCGGCGATCTCGCGCGGCTCGGGGAGCGCCTCGGGGCCCGAGAACACGGCGTTGACGGCGTTGCGGCCCGCGCGCTTCTCGACGGCCCGCACGAACGCCGCGCCGTCGCGGTACTGCGCGAGCTTCGCGTCGAGGCCGAGCAAGCGGCGCAGCACGCGCTGGAGCGGAGAGCCCACGGCGCCGCGCCGAGCCTCGAAGCGCGCTCGGATCGAGGCCACGGACGGCACGACGCCGGGACCCACGGCGTCCATCGTCACGTCCGCGTGCCCCTCGAGGAGGGCCATCACGGCACCGACCTCCTTGACCACCTCGGCCTGCTCGCGGCCCAGCACGCCCGCGAGCGCGGGGCCCGAGTCGAGCGAGGACCCGCCGTCCCGCAACGCGTCGTTGAGCACCCGAGTAACACGTTCCACGAGGTCGCCGAGTCCCCCGGGGGCGCCGTCGTCGTCGGACTGCTTGGTGAGCTCGAGGAGGCGCGAGGCGCGCTCGCGAAGGTGCTCCGCGAGCCACGGGGCCGCGGCGAACTGCAGCGCGTGGGTCTGCTCGTGGAGGGCGACCCAGAGGCGGAAGTCCTCGGGCTCGGCGGCCATCTCGCGCTCGACCGCGAGGATGTTGGGGGCCACGAGGAAGAGTCGCCCTCGGCCCTGCGCCGTGAAGGGGTCGAACTGGCCCAGCACCTTGCCCGAGAGCAGCGCGAGCACGCCCGCGACCTGGGCCGCACCTGCGTAGCCCGCCGCGCTGGGGCCGCGCTGGTGAAGCGTGCCGGGCACGAGGGTCGAGAACACCTGCGCGTTGGCGCGCGCCCACGAGGAGCGGTCCACCACGAGGACCTTCGAGAGGGGCACGTCCGTGATGCCGCGCCCGTCCGCGGGCTCGAGCTCGGTGATGTCGGTGATGTGCGCCGCGGCGGCGTGACCCACCTCACGCAAGGAGCCCACGAGGTCGCTCAGCTCGTCGCGGCTCGCGCGCGGGCCGGGGCGCACGAGCCGGGCCGCCATGGTGCCCGCAGCGACCCAGTCGACGGGGACGGCGGGCGTGCGGGTGCGGGTGCGTTCGGTCACTCCCCCACGCTAACCGCCCGCGCCCGCGCGCCCGGCGGGTTCACCCCTCAGCGCAGCCCCCACCTGCCGACACGGCCCACCAGCCCCACCCCCCAACTTTCGGTGAGCTGTGCGCGCACAACCTTCCTTGCGGTGCCCTGTGCGCGCACAACTCACCGCAAGCCGCTGGTGGCGCGCCCGGGAAGCGGGGTGGTGCGCTGAGATAGGCAGTTCCGAACTGCCTAACTCAGCGGGAGGAGGGCGAGGGGTGGGGAAAGGAAGAGGGAGAAGGTAGCGGGGTCAGGAGCAGCCGCAGGCCGCGAGGGCGTTGACGAACTGGTCGATCGCCTTGCGGGGGCCCAGCTGGCCGCCCTCGCCCGTGTCGTCGGCGAGCACCACGAACGCGAGCTCGCGGTCGTCGGCCGTGAGGAGAAGCCCCGCGAGGGACGTGACGCCAGGCAAGGAGCCCGTCTTCGCACGGACCATCCCCGCGCCGGGCGCCTCGCCGAACCGGTCGATCAGGGTCCCCTCGAGCGCCGCGACAGGCAGGCCGAGGGCCACCTGGCGCAGCGTCGGGTCGCCGTCCGGGCGGGCGACCTGCTCGAGCAGCCCCGCGAGCACCGTGGCCGGGACGCCCGCCGAGGCCGCGAGCCCCGACGCGTCCACGACCTTGAGCCCGGTGGGGTCGAGACCGGCATCGACCACGACGTTCCGCATCGCTTGCGCCGCCCCGTCGAAGCTCCCGGGCAGCCCCGTGCCGATCGCCGCGAGCCGCCCCAGCACCTCCGCGACGGTGTTCTCCGAGTGCACGAGCATGTACGCGGTGATCTCCGCGACGGTGGCGGAATGCACGACGGCGATCTCCTGGGCACCCTCGGGCGCGTCCTGGCGCCGTGGCGCGCCGTCCACCACGATGCCCTGCTCCGCGAGCGCCTTCGCGAACACCTCGGCCGCGTTGCGCGCCGGGTCGAGGAAGCGCGGCGGATAGGGCACGTCGGTGCGGCGCGCGCCGAGCGCGACGGCGAGCGGCGTGATGGGCGCGACGTACCCCCCGTTGAGGTACGAGCTCTCCCACGTGGGGTGCAGCTCGGCGCCCGTGAAGAGCGAGTCGTCGAAGAAGAGCGAGACCTCCGTCTGGCCCGCGAGGCGCAGCTGGCTCGCCGTGGTGCGCGCGAGGTCACCGAGGCCCGCGCGACCGTGCACGGCCGCCGGGTCGCCCTGGTCCGCGGCGAGCATCATGTCCCCGCCGCCCACGAGGGTGATGCGGTCCGCGGCCGAGCGCACCACGCGCGTGGGCAGGGTCGCCTCGGGACCGAGCGCGTCGAGCGCCGCGAGCGCGGTGAGGATCTTGATGGTCGACGCCGGGACGCGGGCCTGCGTCTCGCGGTGCGCGGCGAGCACGCTGCCCGTGGTGACGTCCGTCACGAGGACGCTCACGCCTTCGGAGCCGTTGAGCCACTCGTGGTCCACGAGCTCCGTGACGAGCTCGGTGACCGCTGGCGCACCCGGGACGGGAGCCGCGTCGGACAGCCCCTCGAGGGCCGTCGCGAGCTCGGTGGCGCCCACGGCCCCGGGGGCCGTGGGGAACGGGTCGGGGATCTCGGGCACGGGGGCGAGGGTGAACCGGCCGGGGAGGAGGTCGAAGAGGTCGCCGACGGCGTACCCCCCGGCGAGCGTCAGGACGAGCACGAACGCCAGCCCTCCGGTACCGCGTGGGACCCGCACCACAGCTCCGTTCTCCCTCTGGCGGGCCCGGACGGCCCGCTCGTGCGTCACACTAGTTCGCAGCAACCCCATTTATCGCATGACGTGCTGGAAGGACGGCCGTGGAGTTCGACGTCACCATCGAGATCCCCAAGGGTCAGCGCAACAAGTACGAGATCGACCACGAGACCGGCCGCATCCGCCTGGACCGCATGCTGTTCACCTCGACGCGCTACCCCGACGACTACGGCTTCATCGAGGGCACCCTCGGTGAGGACGGCGACCCGCTCGACGCGCTCGTGCTGCTCGAGGAGCCCACGTTCCCCGGCTGCCTGATCCGCTGCCGGGCCCTGGGCATGTTCCGCATGCGCGACGAGGCGGGCGGCGACGACAAGGTGCTGTGCGTCCCCGCGGGCGACCAGCGCGCCGCGTGGCGCCAGGACATCGACGACGTCTCGGACTTCCACCGCCTCGAGATCCAGCACTTCTTCGAGGTCTACAAGGACCTCGAGCCGGGCAAG